>NZ_QQWI01000003.1:0-300000 GCF_004125825.1 Fusibacter sp. A1
AACTCTTAATTAAAATAGTTTGTTTAACGTCTAGCGTTAATTATTTGTGATTTTTTTTGGTGCTTTTCTTGCACTCTAATTATCCATTGTCGCTTTCCAACTCGCCTATCGTTTATACGGGGCGGCTTATTGGAAGCGGGTACATTGTTCAGTTGTCATGGTTCATTGATCGTGAATTTTTCTTATTCACGACGCCCCACCGGCCAGTTGAACGTACTTTGTTCAACGAAGAGGTGATTAATTTTTCTTACTCGCAATTAAATTGTCTTGCCATCAACGCTTTGTTTCGGCAACTAGTACATAGTATCATCTAAGGCACTATGTCGTCAACACCTTTTTTCAATCTTTTATTCTTTTTTCAGCGCAACTTACTTTTACCCCGTTTTACTTTGAATTAACACAAAATTCATATTTTTTTACGTTTTTTTTCCGTCGGCGTTTCATCATCTTCAACTGCCCTTTCTAGGCCATTTTTGATATTATTCATATTTAACATTCTCTTTCAAATGCAAAAAGGAACTCATGATTAGACATGAGTTCCTTCAAATTTATTTGATAATTAATTTTGCTCAGGCTTCATTGTCGGGAATAGAATTACGTCTCTGATAGATGGTGAGTCTGTCAGTAGCATAATCATTCTATCAATACCTACACCTAAACCGCCTGTTGGAGGCAAGCCGACTTCAAGCGCGTTGATAAAGTCTTCGTCCATCATTTGAGCTTCGTCGTCGCCAGCTTCTCTTTGAGCCACTTGATGTTCGAATCTACCACGTTGATCGATCGCATCATTCAACTCAGAGAATGCATTTGCGATTTCCCAAGTGTTGATGAACGCTTCAAATCTATTTGTGATTCTTGGATCATCAGGGTTACGTTTTGCTAGTGGCGACACTTCTACTGGGTGATGTAGAACAAACGTAGGCTGAACCAGATCGGCTTCACAGAAAGCCTCAAACGCTTCGTTGACAAAATGACCCACTGTCAAGTGATCTGCTACATCAAGGTTAAGACGCTTTGCTTCAGCACGCGCTTCTTCATCTGTCAAAGCGTAGAAGTCAACACCTGTTTTTTCTTGTACCAAATCGTGCATCGATGCACGTCTCCAAGGCGGTGTTAAGTCTAGCTCAGTACCTTGATAATTGATTTTTAAAGTACCGTTCGCTTTTTCACAGCAGTACGCCACTAGATTTTCAGTCAGTTCCATCATGAACTCATAATCTTCATACGCGACATAGACTTCCATCGCAGTGTATTCCGGATTGTGTTTTACAGACATACCTTCGTTACGGAACATCTTACCCATTTCATAAACGCCATCAAAACCACCGACGATTAATCTTTTTAGGTATAGTTCATTTGCAATACGCATATACATGTCAATATCGAGAGAATTGTGATGAGTGACAAATGGTCTTGCAGAAGCTCCACCGACGATTGTGTTGAGTGTAGGAGTATCCACTTCGATATAACCTTTGTTATCTAGGAATTCACGAACCGCTTTTGTGATCAGGTTACGCTTGATGAATGTCTCTTTTACACCTGGATTTACAATTAAGTCGACATAACGCTGTCTATAACGTAAATCGTGGTCTTTTAATCCGTGGAATTTTTCAGGAAGAATTTGAAGTGACTTTGATAGAAGCTGGACTTCATTGGCTTTTACTGAAATTTCACCGACTTTTGTTTTAAAGACAACACCTTTAATTCCCATGATGTCACCGATATCTACTTTTTTGAACCATTCGAACTCTTCTTCTCCGATTCTGTCCAATCTGACATAACATTGAATTCTTCCATCCCTGTCAAGCAAATCGATAAAACCGGCTTTTCCTTGAATTCTCTTTGACATGATTCTGCCAGCGATACTTACTTCTTTATCTTCGTACTTTTCAAAATCCTCTTTGATCGCTGCACTGAAAGCATCTCGCTCGTATTTCTCGATTTTAAAAGGATCTCTCCCCGCTTCTTGTAACTGCTTCAATTTGTCGCGTCTCACCTGCAACAATTCATTAAGATTTAATTCTTCGCTCACTTTGCACCTCCGCTGGTTTAAATTTATTGAAGCCTTTGCAGTAGCAAAGGCTTCGTGTTATCTATGGATTTCTAAAATTTTAAGTTTAGTCACACCATCCGGTACCACGATTTCTACTGTTTCGCCGATACCTTTTCCAATAAGCGCTTCGCCAATAGGTGATTCGTTTGAAACTTTAAAGTTAAACGGATCAGCTTCTGTTGCGCCTACTATTGTATATTCTACTTCTTCATCGAATTCGAAATCAAATACTTTAACTACAGTACCTACAGATACGTGTTCCATATCGATTTCGCTCTCATCAATAACATGCGCGTTTCTTATGATATTTTCAAGCTTCAAGATACGTGCTTCAAGCTCTGCTTGTTCATTCTTCGCCTCATCGTATTCTGAGTTCTCACTGATATCGCCAAAAGCTCTAGCGTGTTTAATCTTTTCCGCTACTTCCTTACGTCTTACCGTTTTTAAAAGTTCGAGTTCCTGTTCTACTTTGTTGAACCCTTCATGCGTTAACACCACAGATTTATTCCCCATGTGATCTCTCCTTTAGTTTATTGAATAAGACTGAAACATAAGCCTAGCCTGTTAGTCCATCAAATTAATAATATCTGATCATGTAACAGGCTTATATGAGTAGTTGCAATCATTACATCGTACAATGATTCTAATGTTACTATTATAGAGTAGTTAAAGTGCCATGTCAAGCCGACTTAAAGTAGCGATCTGAGCAGTGTCGACAACTCTTCCTTAGTAGATGCCTTGTTGATTTGAGCTCTTATGTTGGCAGAGTTCTTGATTCCTTTCAAGTACCAGGCCGAATGTTTTCTCATTTCCATCACAGCGACATGTTCTGGCTTATATTCAGTCATCCAGTTCAATTGTTTTTCAATCAACAGGATTCGTTCTTCAAGGCACGGATCAGGCTTATAGGTTCCTGTCTTTAAGTAATCGTTTATCTGCTCGAACAACCAAGGTCTCCCCTGCACTCCCCTGCCTATCATGATGCCATCGCAGCCTGTCAGTTCAACAATCGATTTGGCGTCTTCCGGTGTGAAGATATCGCCATTTCCGATGACGGGGATGGCTACCGCTTCTTTCACGCTTTTTATGATTGTCCAGTCCGCTTTACCAGAATAGTATTGCTCACGGGTTCTACCGTGTACAGTGATGGCATCCGCACCGGCAGCTTCCATCATCTTGGCAAACTCAACCGCATTGATATGCTCATCATCCCACCCTTTTCTAAACTTTACCGTTACCGGTTTTTTAGAAACCGCTTTGACCGCACTAACAATCTCAGCTGCGAGTCTAGGGTCTTTCATCAAAGCGGAACCATCACCGTTTTTCACGATTTTTGGTGCGGGACAGCCCATGTTGATATCCAAAATATCAAAGGGATGGTCATTTAAGACCTCTTCTGTGACTTGAGCCATCGTGTCAGGTTCTGAACCGAAAATCTGTAGCGCAAGGGGCCTTTCCTCTGGATGGACCTCCATGTATTTGAATGTCCTCTTGTCTCTATAACTTAAGGCTTTTGCGCTTATCATCTCTGTTACGACTACAGGACACCCGAACTCTTTGCAGATTTTTCGAAATGCCAGATCCGTCACTCCAGCCATAGGCGCCAGCCATATGTTCCCATCAAGGGTTACTGATCCAATTTTCATTTTTACTCCTTACAAAAAACCAAGGCAGTGCATACCTTGGCCCTTTATTACTTATTCATCATATAGATTGTGTATAGTCCGTCAAGGGTCAGATGTCGATCAACCGTATTGATCGTTTCTGAATCCGTCGCCACCATGGAGGAGAGCCCTCCTGTTGCTATTACAGGTATATCGCCATCATAATGCATCTCTGATTTCATTCTTCTCACGATATAGTCGACAGCACCAATGTTTCCGTAGATCAGCCCCGCTTGTATGCTCTGTGTCGTGTTTTTACATATGATCTTATTGGGCTTTTCAAGTTCCACACGTGTAAGTTTAGCAGCCCTATTCGTAAGCGCTTCACTTGAGACCTTAACACCCGGCATGATCGCACCACCAAGATATTCACATTTTTCATTGATCGCACAAAACGTCGTAGCGGTTCCGAAATCGACGATAATCACAGGTCCGCCATATTTTTTAAACGCAGATACACCGTTTACGATCCTATCCGCTCCGACTTGACGTGGGTTGTCGTATTTGATGTTCATTCCAGTCTTCACGCCCGGTCCGATGACAAGCGCTTTCACATTACAATATTTAATTGCCATGTGTTGCAATGAATACATGATCGAGGGTACAACAGACGATATGATCACCGCTTTAACTTCAGTAAGTTGAAGACCATGATAACCGAACAACTGGTGTACGATCATTCCGATTTCATCAGATGTTTTTGATTTGTCTGTCGAGATACGCCACTGATGCTTCAGTTCGCCGCTTTCCTCATTAAACACACCGAGTACTACATTAGTATTTCCAACATCGAATGCCAATAGCATAAGTCACCTCTGTTTTCTATTTTATACGAACACTGACTTCACCATAGTAAAGGGTTGTCTCTGTTCCGTCATTTTCAGTTATTATCAGTTCACCAAACTCGTTTATTTCTTTTGCCAGTGCTGTTCTTGTAAACTCTCCCAAGATGACGTTTATCTCTCTTGATACAAGAACGGAGCGTTCGTTGATCAACTTCACAACGGACTTCAACGACAGGTCCTTAAGAAACTGTGCATAATGAGCTTCGAACCGATTAAGAAACGCGCGTAGTAAATCAAATCGACTCACTTCAATGCCAGTTTCTATTCTAAGCGATGTGGCGATCGCGCTGATCTCGTCTGCAAAAGTCTCTTGATTGACATTTAGCCCTATACCAATTACCACATACTGCACAGCGCTCAGTTCTGCCGACATTTCTGTCAGTATGCCGCATACTTTTTTTTCGCCGATGAGCAGGTCATTGGGCCATTTTATCTTTACTTTTAGAGCTAGAACTTCCTCTATCGCCTCGAGCATCGCAACAGCTGCGACCTGTGTGAGCATGGACGCGCCTGCGGGCCTGATACTTGGTCTTAACAGAATTGATTGCCACAATCCTACTCCAGGAGTCGATACCCAAGTTCTACCTAGTCTCCCCCTACCTGCAGTCTGTTCATTTGCCACAACAATCGCTGTGTCCATTTGATCTGAATTTGCTTTCAAGTAGCTGTTTGTTGAAGGGATGCTTTCAAAAAACAGCGCCTTCTTTATAAAATCATGTTCTTCGATGAGCACTTCAAGAGCCGCTTGGCTTATCGTACTACCGACAGTGAGCTTATAACCCTTTCGATGAACTGAACTTATGTCATATCCTTCTTCTTTTAAGCTGTTGATATGTTTGTGAATAGACTGTCTGGATACCTCGCAAATTGCAGATAGCTCTTGACCGGTCGTATACGAATCTCTATGTTCCAATAAATAACCAAGTATTTTTGACTTCATCATCCACCTCCATATGCCATGTTCATTATAGCCCAACTTCTCATAATTGTCACATATAAAGAAAAAAGGTGTCCCTAAGGACACCAAATATCTTTAACTGCCAAACAGTGTTAAAAGTACACCGGCTGCTACTGCAGACCCGATAACTCCAGCAACGTTTGGACCCATCGCATGCATCAATAAGAAGTTAGATGGATTTTCTTTTTGACCTACAACTTGTGAAACCCTTGCTGCCATAGGTACAGCGGATACGCCCGCCGATCCTATAAGCGGATTGAGAGTACCACCAGAAAGTTTGTTCATTAATTTGGCTAAAAGAACGCCCGCAGCAGTACCGACAGCAAATGCCGTTACGCCAAGGATAATGATTTTAATGGTATCCCATTGTAAAAAAGTATCCGCTTGCGCTGTCGCACCAACAGTCACACCTAAGAAGATCGTGACGATATTGATCAGTGCGTTTTTAGCTGTATCTTCAAGTCTTGCAGTCACACCACATTCTCTGAATAGGTTTCCTAGCATCAACATGCCGACAAGGGCAGTTGCTGGTGGAACCATCAGTGAAACGATGATTGTAACGGCGATAGGGAAGATGATCTTCTCTGTTTTAGAAACTTGTCTTAACTGACTCATTTTAATCTGACGTTCCGCTTTTGTTGTAAGCGCCTTCATGATCGGCGGTTGAATAACTGGAACAAGTGCCATGTATGAGTATGCTGCAACTGCTATCGCACCCAATAAGTGAGGTGCAAGCTTAGAAGCTAGGAAAATCGCAGTCGGTCCGTCAGCACCACCGATGATACCGATAGCACCTGCTTCAGGGCCTGTAAATCCTAACAGCAAGGCTCCGATAAAGGTAAAGAAGATACCGAATTGAGCCGCTGCTCCTAAAAGTACCGCTTTGGGATTTGCAATAAGCGGACCGAAGTCAGTCATCGCACCTACACCCATGAAAATGAGTGGTGGGAAAATCCCAAGCTTAACCCCTTGATAGAGGTAGAAGAACAAACCGCCTACACTTTTGATACCAGTATAAGCATGTAATTCGGCGGCGCCGACGAGTCCTTCTTGCACAACTAGTTCATTGATGATCGGCATAGCTGAATCTTTATGGTCCAAGATAGCCAGCATCGGCTTCATCATCATATTGCCAAGCGGCATATTCGTCAGTAGCATACCAAAAGCGATTGGAACCAGTAGTAGGGGTTCAAATCCTTTTTTGATGGCAAGCCACAAGAGTAAGCACGCAACGGCAATCATAGTAAGTGAACCGAAATCTACTGCGCCATCAAAGAATAGGCTGTAGACACCAGAACTTTTAAAGAAATCTATGAAAGCTTGTAACATTAATGCATCTCCTTTCTGTCAGTAGATGTATTAACCTAATACGATTAATACATCGCCAGCGTTGACAGATGCACCTTTAGTCGCGTTGATCGATACAACTTTACCAGCTGCTGGAGCCATGATTTCATTCTCCATTTTCATTGCTTCAAGAATAAGTAGAACATCGCCGTTGCCGACAGTGTCGCCAACTGCTACTTTAATGTCAAGTACCGTACCTGGCATTGGAGCATTAATTGTATTAGCGCCCGCTGGAACTGCTGCTGGAGCTGCTTGCGCAGGTTTAGCTTGGGCAGGAGCCGCTTGCACAGGAGCCGCTGCTCTTGGTGCTGCCGCTCTTGGTGCTGGTGCGCTCATTGCTGGTGCGCCGATTTCTTCAACTTCTACTTCGTATGCTTTACCGTTTACTGTAATATTAAACTTTCTCATGGTGTTAAGCCTCCCAATTAAAATCTTGCGTTCATTTGGTCTACGCGACCTTTACTAGCCCATGCAGGTGTCTCATCAGGAATTCTGACGATATTTTTAACAACCACATTGTGAATCGACGTTTTTAGTGATGCGGCAATTGCTGCTGTTATTACCGCAATCAGTTCATCGTTGTCTTCTGTTTCTTCAACAACAACTGATTTAACCGTAGCGGGTTCGTGTTTAACAACTTGAACCGCTTGCTTTGGTTGTTTAACGATTAGTTTTGTCATCACTACTATAGCACCCCATAATATGAGAAGTGCCAAGACTGTGATTGTCATACCGATTAATGTCACCATAAGACCTGCTGTAAGTTTATCGCCTACAGTCATTGTCTCGAGTAGTGCTGGGTCTGACAATTTGTTAATTAAATCCATAGTCTCACCTCGTCATCTTATAGAGGGATATTACCGTGCTTTTTGCCCGGTCTCGTTTCACGTTTACCAGCTAACATATCAAACGCGTCAATCAATCTTGGTCTAGATGCACTTGGTTCAATCACATCATCAACAAAACCTCTTTCAGCTGCTTTGTATGGTGTAGCAAACTCATTCGTATATTCCTCGATTTTTTCTTGTCTTTTTGCCACTGGATCAGTTGCATCTTTAATGTCGTTTCTGAAAATGATATTAGCTGCACCTTGAGGACCCATTACAGCAATTTCTGCAGTCGGCCAAGCAAGAACCACATCTGCACCTAGTTCTTTCGAACACATCGCCAGGTATGAACCACCATAAGCTTTTCTAGTGATCAGTGTAATCTTTGGTACTGTCGCTTCACTGTATGCATAAAGCATCTTAGCGCCGTGACGGATAATTCCGCCGTACTCTTGTGTCGAACCAGGTAAGAAACCAGGCACATCGACGATGTTTAAAATAGGTATGTTGAACGCGTCACAAGTTCTAACAAATCTAGCTGATTTGTCAGATGCGTTGACATCCAAGCAACCCGCAAGCACTTTAGGCTGGTTGGCGATGATACCTACCGATTGTCCGTTAAGTCTTGCATAACCAGTCACGATATTTTGTGCAAAGTAGGGTTGAACTTCCATGAAGTCACCGTTGTCTACAATCGCACGAATTACATCAAGAACGTCATATGGTTTGTTCGGATTATCAGGGATAATCGTATCTAGCGCTTCAGCAATGCTGTTTATGTCGCCAGCTTCCATGATAGGAGCAGTTTCCATATTGTTTGAAGGCAAGAAGCTAAGTAATCTTCTGATATCTGCGATACACACTTCATCATTTTGAGCTACAAAGTGGGCAACACCAGATGTTCTATTGTGTGTCATCGCACCACCAAGAGCTTCTGCTGTAACTTCTTCACCAGTTACTGTTTTGATAACTTGTGGACCTGTGATAAACATTTGTGATGTTTGATCTACCATGAAGATAAAATCATTAAGCGCTGGTGAGTAAACCGCACCACCTGCACATGGTCCCATGATTGCAGTGATTTGTGGAATAACACCAGATGCGATTGTGTTCTTGAAGAAGATCTTGCCATATCCAGATAAAGCGTCTACCGCTTCTTGGATACGAGCTCCACCTGAATCGTTAAGGCCGACTACTGGAGCGCCTACTTTAAGAGCGTTATCAAGTACCTTGCAGATTTTGTTCGCATGCATTTCGCCAAGTGAACCACCGACTACTGTAAAGTCTTGAGCAAAGGAATAAACCAATCTGCCATCTACCTTACCATAACCTGTGACACACCCCTCAGCCGGAGCATCCACTTTTTCCATACCAAAGTTAGTACATCTGTGCTTCACAAACGCATCAAGTTCAACAAAAGTTCCTTCATCAAATAATAGGTTGATACGCTCTCTAGCAGTCAGCTTACCACTTTTGTGTTGCTTTTCGATACGTTTTTCGCCGCCGCCCATCATGATTCTGTTTTTTTCTTGGCGTAGCTTTTCGAGTTTCTTAAGTGTTTCAGACAATGTGTTTACCTCCAGGTTCAAATCGACTTGAATCGATTATCTTTCCGACAATTCAACTAACACGCGGTTTGAGCTTTTAGGATGGACAAAAGCGATCTTTGCTCCACCTGCGCCGTAACGTGGTTTTTCGTCGATCATTCTCATGCCCTTATCGAGCATGTGCTGAATTGCTTCTTCAATGTTTTCTACTTTGAAAGCGATGTGTTGCATGCCTTCTCCATTTTTTTCAATGAATTTAGCGATAGGACCGTCTTCAGATGTCGATTCCAAAAGCTCGACTTCTGTATCACCGATCGGTAAAAAAGCGACTCTTACCTTTTGCTCTTCCACTGTTTCAGTACCTTGACATTCGAGGCCTAGTACTTCTGTGTAAAACTTAAGTGTCTCATCAAGATTTTTAACTGCAATACCAATATGGTCTACCTTTAAAGCTTTCATGATTCCTCCTCGTTAAAACTGTGATTTAATGGTGCTTAAAATCTGTTCGGTGGCTGTGTAGGGATTGTTCTTCCTATGTGCCACTTGCTCAGATAAATCATCTACTATTTTGTGATACTCCTCATTGTGCAGCATCGATTTCAAGACATGTTCCTTTACAAGTTCGATAATCTCCGATTTAGCATTCGCTTTTCTTCGTTTAGTGAACTCTCCTGTTTCATGCATGTAATCCCTGTGCGAGTGAATCGCTATCAAAAGATTGTCGATTCCTTCGTTTTTTATGGCAATGACCAGTTCCACAGGTGGACGCCAGTCTTCTTTCCCAAAATCAAGCATCATGTTGATCTCACGGGCTGTCTTATTGGCACCATCCCTATCCGCCTTGTTGACGGCAAAGACATCACCGATTTCCATCACACCGGCCTTGATCGCCTGAATATCATCACCAAGTCCCGGTACCATCACCATCACTGTCGTATCACAAGTTTTTACAATGTCGATTTCGGATTGTCCCACACCGACAGTTTCTATGAAGATATAGTCCGCTCCATAGATATCAAGAATTTTCACCGCAGCTGCTGTGGATTCGGATATTCCGCCTAGATGCCCTCTGGCACCCATCGAACGTATGAACACGCCCGGGTCGGTACTCACTTCTCCCATTCTGATTCTGTCACCGAGAATCGCACCACCCGAAAACGGACTGGTAGGATCGATGGCGACAACAGCCACTGTTTTTCCTGTTGTACGAATCGCTTTGACAAGCTTGTCCGTCAGCGTACTTTTTCCGGCTCCAGGAGGTCCTGTGATGCCGATAACATACGCATTTCCGGATTCATGATACATTTCCTTTAGCAAATCGTAAGCCTGAGGATCTTTATTTTCCACTAAGGTAATCAGACGAGCTGCCGCTCGTCTGTCACCGCTGAGTAACCTTTCTTTAAGGTTCATATCATCACCCTTTTGGGTTCTACTTCACGTTTGCGCGAATAAAGTCGATTGTTACAGTAGTCGGCGTGCCTGGAGTGAATACTTCGGCAATACCGCTTTCTTTTAAGAAAGGAATGTCTTCATCTGGAATTACACCGCCACCAATGACTAAAATGTCAGAAGCGTCTTCAGCTTTTAGCATATCGACAACTTTTGGTAGTAATGTATTGTGGGCTCCTGAAAGAATCGAAAGAGCGACACAATCAACATCCTCTTGAATCGCCGCACTGACGATTTGTTCTGCAGTTTGTCTAAGACCTGTATAGATAACTTCCATACCAGCATCTCTAAGCGCTCTAGCGATTACTTTTGCGCCTCTATCGTGACCGTCCAAACCAGGTTTGGCAACTAATACTCTAATTGGTCTATCCATGATATCTCCTCCGTAGGTTCCTATACATTAACGCTTTGCTGATATTCACCAAAGACTTCACGCATAACACCACAGATTTCTCCGAGTGTCGCATATGTTTTAACCGCTTCTAAGATAAATGGCATAACGTTGTCATCGCCTTCGCATGCCACTTTAAGTGCGGCAAGTGTTTCTTCCACTCGAGCGTTGTCACGTTCTGCACGAAGTTTCTTAAGCTTGATTTTTGCGTTTTCACCTACGATAGGATCAACTCTCAACAAGTCTTTTGGCGATTCTTCTTCAACTTGGAATTTATTCATACCGACAACGATGACTTTGCCTGTTTCAACATCCTTCTGATATTGATAAGCGGCGTCCATGATCTCTTCTTGAATATAACCAGCATCAATCGCTTTTGTAGCGCCACCGAGATCGTCGATTTTTTTGATGTATTCCATCGCCTTATTGGCAATTTCATCAGTTTTAGCTTCAATGTAGTACGAACCTGCAAGTGGATCTACAGTATTTGTCACACCTGACTCGAAAGCGACCACTTGTTGTGTACGAAGTGCCGTTCTAACAGAAGCTTCTGTTGGAAGCGCAAGCGCCTCGTCTTTTGAGTTTGTGTGTAATGATTGTGTGCCACCAAGAACAGCAGCAAGTGTCTGAATGGCAACACGTACGATGTTGTTCTCAGTTTGCTGTGCAGTTAGTGTAGAACCACCAGTTTGCGTGTGGAACTTAAGCTGCATGGATTTTGGATCTTTTGCGCCGTAACGCTCTTTCATGATCCTTGCCCATAGCTTTCTTGCAGCGCGGTATTTGGCAACCTCTTCTAAAAGATCGTTATGCGCATTAAAGAAGAATGAAAGTCTTGGAGCGAACGTATCCACATCAAGGCCCGCTTTAATTGCAGCGTCTACGTATGCGATACCGTCAGCAAGTGTGAAACCGACTTCTTGAGCAGCTGTTGAACCAGCTTCTCTAATATGGTAACCGGAAATACTGATCGTGTTCCATAGCGGCACATTTGTCGAGCAGTATTCAAAAATATTTGTAATTAGTCTCATCGACTCTTCTGTTGGGAAGATATAAGTTCCACGAGCGATGTACTCTTTTAAGATATCGTTTTGAATTGTCCCTCTGAGTTTTTCAGCAGATACGCCTTGCTTTTCAGCAACAGCGATATACATTGCAAGAAGAACTGCAGCAGGAGCGTTGATTGTCATTGATGTCGATACTTTATCAAGCGGTAAGCCATCAAAGAGAATTTCCATATCCGCAAGTGAATCGATGGCAACGCCGACTTTACCTACTTCACCTTCAGCAAGTGAGTGGTCTGAATCGTAACCGATTTGAGTCGGTAAGTCGAATGCGACAGATAGTCCCATAGAACCTTGCTCAACCAAGTACTTGTATCGTTTGTTAGAAGCTTCTGCAGTAGCAAAGCCTGCATACATTCTCATCGTCCAAAGTCTACCGCGGTACATGTTAGGTTGTACGCCGCGAGTATATGGATATGAGCCAGGCATGCCTAAGTCATTCGCGTAATCGAAGTTCTCGATATCATGCGGGCCGTACACGCGTTTTACTGGATCTCCAGATATCGTCACAAACTCACTGTAACGTTCCGGTCTCTTTTCTAGTGATGCTTTAACCTTTTCTTCGAAAGCGTCAAATTGCGATCTGACACTAGCGATTTTCTCTTTATCGAACATTGGTATGCCTCCTTAGGAATAGTTCCTTTTAATACCCAATATAGCATATCATATTGGTTGTTAATGTGAATGTTTTTTCACAAAATATGCTTGTATACTTTTTGACAATCTGTATTTAAAAAAACACTTGAAACCTTTTAAAAAAACGTTTGCCAATGTTTCATGAGCACAACCAATTGACGCTCATGCTTATTATATATAGTTTTCTTTTACAGTGCCATAGATTTGAGAATATCCTTCGATAATAAAGTAAGTTACACAGACCGCTTAACTTAATTATAATATGCAAGCTTCTCAAATTGCATTATAAAGATTAGCAGCTGGTGCCTTCCTATTATTTTGTTTTGATGTTGTAACATGTATTTAGAGGCTGTAACATTTGGCTATTTGCTTAGCTTCATCGAGCCCGTTTTCAAGAAACGTTCATGCCAGGAAAGCGCCTCGCCTATCACATGCGGCTGATGCTTGAACTTTCCTTCTCTGGCTCTAGTCAGGTAGTCTCTCAACATAGGTCTGTAATCCGGATGAGCGCAGTTTTCGATAATCGCCTCAGCTCGTTCTATCGGATTAAGTCCCCTTAGGTCAGCAAGTCCAATCTCTGTGACTACAACTGAAACATCATGTTCAGTGTGGTCTATGTGAGACGCCTTAGGAACGATTGATGAAATATCGCCTCCCTTGGCTGTAGAAACCGTTGTGAATATCGAAAGATATGCGTTTCTTGTAAAATCACCGGAACCGCCTATGCCGTTCATCATTCTTGAACCCATGATATTCGTTGAGTTTACATGACCGTAGATATCAAATTCGATTGCCGTGTTCATTGCAATGACACCCAGTCTTCTTGCCACCTCAGGATGGTTTGATATCTCCATAGGTCTCAAAATACAATGTTTAGCATAGTGATCTATGTTGTCCATCAGTCTGACTAGACCTTCTGACGATGGTGTGAATGAAGTACCAGAAGCCACTGTGACTTTACCTGCATCGATTAGGTCGAACATGGAATCCTGAATGACTTCTGTATAACAGGTCAAGTCAGTGAAGTCCGATTCGACCAGTCCGCCAAGCACTGCATTGGCAACTGATCCAACACCTGATTGAAGAGGCAGTAGGTTCTCAGGCAATCTGCCCGCTTTAACCTCGTCTTTTAGAAACTTGATGATATGTGCAGATATCGCCTTAGAATCTTCATCGATCGCTCCAAGGGGTCTGACATTATCCTGAACATCGCAGAAAACGATCGCAGCGATTTTATCAGGGTCACATGGAATATAAGTCGTACCTATGCGGTCTCCTGAATGTTCAATTGGAATCGGCTTTCTAAAAGGCGGTTTTTCGGTAAAGTAGATGTCATGAACACCCTCAAGCGCCATCGGTTGAGATGTGTTTATCTCGATGATCACCTTATCGGCATGTTTGATCGCCTGAGGCGAGATTCCGACTGAAGTGGACGGCACGATTCCACCATCCTCATTGATCGCTATCGCTTCTACGATTGCGATGTCGATTTTTCCGAAAAATCCATATTCGATAAACTGCGGCACATGTGAAAGATGCATATCCTGATAACAGACAGATCCATCATTGATCGCATTTCTACTGGCGGTATTCGTTTGATAAGGAAACCTTCTTTTTAACACGCCTGTCCTCGAAAGTTCTCCATCAAGTTCATCACCTACCGACGCACCTGTGATCAGTGTCACACCGATTTTTTCGCCTTTTTCAGCACGGTTTGCAAGCGCTTTGGGAACCGCCTTCGGGTAACCAGAAGGTGTGAATCCGCTTGTTGCAAGCGTCATTCCGTCTTTAATCATCATCGCCGCTTCTTCGGCGGTCATCACTTTCGATTTAAGCGCTTCACTTCTTATACGAGTATAATCCATCCTTAACCTCCATCATAAATCATGTGTTCAAGCACCTTGAATAAAAAAAGAGTCAGTGGTTTTCTTGTTGAAAACCTCCGACTCTCGACTGCGTGGGTTCAGCACTAGGGTAGTAGCGCCTGTACACAGTCCGTCATTTGAATGCTATTCATCTATCGTTTCTTTGTTCTTTAGAATGTTCTGGTACTTTTCGTTGATAATCTTCAGGGAAGAAAGCAGGGCTTTTCTGGCGGAACCGTGATACCTCTCAGTAAACGCCTTTTCAATCGATTCAAGATCGAGAATGCTTTTTCCGACGATCAGTTCCTTCACGAATTGCCTAGCCACCGTGGTGACTAGCGAACAGTCGACATCGGTGATCAGTCCTGTTTCCCTGTCAAGGAGAACACCTACTGCGATAACCGTGTACAGCTCTGTTGCTGTGATCCCCTGTGGTAATTTTGCATACCCTGTAACAAAGATGATATTTTCATTCAAGGTGTCTTCCTCCAATCGTACATGAAACTTATACACTGAACCATATAGCCATTTTAACAATTAAATCAGCAATTTAAAACCCCATTCATGCTACATCGGCAGCTTATGAAGGATGATTGTGAAGATTACCATTCCTAAAAGGGCGAACGGGTACGTCGCTCCATAACCTGCAGCCGGATCATCGCTGTCTACAGCGTCGATCGCAGCTCCAAGACCAGGAGTCGATGTCATTCCTCCACAAATTGCTCCCGAAAGCATGATCCAATTGATTTTGAAAATATAGTGTCCGACGATAAAACCAACTGTCATCGCTACAAAGCCTACAACAAGGGCCACTACAGCAAGTAGCCAGCCGTCTCCGAGAAGAGCGTCGAATACTTTGAAACCGTATCTGAGGCCGACTACACCAAGGAAGAACGCTAAGGAAAGCTGTCTTACCACACCCAGTATTTTAGAGTTCATTCTGAATGTGACAGGACCGATCTTGCCGATGTAACCTAAGATCAACGAACCGATCAATACTCCACCTGTAGCTCCTAGACTGAAATCACCGAGGAAGCCCATTTTTATCTTGATCATCCCTAGGGTATAACCGAAGAAACATGCAATGGCGAAAGCGATCAGATCAAAGGATGCTTCGGGAATCTCCCTGGCGCCATGACCATTTTTCGCCTCTTCCATTTCAAGCTTGAAGGCCTTATGCTCCTCTTCAACATTGATACGGAACATTTTAGGAAGGAAGTTCACCGCGATGATCACAATCAGGACGCCAAAAGGATACCCGATAGCATGTCCTACGCCGATTCCCGCCTGAGCGTTGGTGATGTACTGCTTTTGCTGTTCCGCGGATAGACTTGGAGTGTTTTCAGGAGTAAGCGCTCCCGTCTTATCCAAGCGATCAAGCATTTTAGCCTTTTTCTCATCCGAAAGCGTGTCATATTCAGCTACAGCTTCTGTGGAGTGCGCTTGAGCGGTCTCAATCGCTGCCGCAAGTCCAGGAGAAGAAGTCAAGGCTCCTGTGTAAACGCCCGATACTTCATAAGGATTAGAGCCGCTACTTACGAATGTCATTCCATAAGTCGCCGCAGCGCCTACCGCTGTGATCAGAACGCCTAGGATAATGAACTTAACACCATACTTCTTCAGTACCACAGCCATATCTTTCGCCGCCAGCAGACCGACAGCCGCTACGAAAAGAATTAGAAAAATAGTAAAGAATTCCTTAGGAATAACTCCTGCAGAGATTAATTTAGAAGCAGATTTGAATGCTGTGTCGGATTCTCCAAATTGCTTGGCATATCCCATTGCCAACCAACCTAAGATGAGTCCTGTGAAAAGTGTGCCGGAAACTCCAAAATTGAATTTTCCAAATTTGATTTTGCCGAATAATAGACCTGTGAATACCGCTACGAACATCAGCACGTAAGGATTCATCAACCAACCTATAAAATCGAAACTCATGCTAAAACCTCCTCTTTGTCTATTGGCCAGTCCCCCCGACCATTTTGAAGTGCAAGATGTCAGCCTCGCGAAAGCCAACAAAAAAGCACAGTACTTACCCTTTTTTAGGATTAGTACTGCGCTTTCAATAAGGCAAGCAGGTAAGGTCGTTACCTACAACTCATTAAAAAGTACAATGTGTCTGATGATGTGCAATATCTTTTATACGCGTGCGACGCCGGATTTGCGTGCCGCTTCTTTTACAGCTTCAGAAACATTTTGTGCAATGCGGGTATCAAACGCCTTGGGTAGAATATACTCAGGAGTTATCTCGTCATCGCCGATTGTTTCTGCAATAGCATAAGCTGCTGCTATTTTCATTGATTCGTTGATGTCGCTTGCACGGACATCAAGTGCTCCTCTGAAGATTCCAGGGAAAGCAAGTACGTTGTTCACCTGATTCGGAAAATCGCTTCTTCCAGTCCCGACCACAAGCGCTCCGGCTTTGATTGCCAGCTCAGGCATGATTTCTGGGATAGGGTTGGCCATCGCAAATACCACAGCATCCTTGTTCATAGATGCGATCATTTCTTCAGTGACCACATTCGGGGCAGATACTCCGATAAAGACATCCTTACCCTTAAGTGCGTCACAAAGCGTTCCGCTCTCGTCGTTCTTGTTCGTGATATCAAGCATCAGACGCTGCTCGCTGTTGATGCTTTGCATGTCTTTTGTCAGTATCCCCTGCTTGCCGCAAAGCACCACATTCTTGATGCCCAGCTGAATTAGTAGTTTGGCAATGGCGATTCCCGCAGATCCTGGTCCGTTGATCACAGCCTCGATATCGGAGAAAGCTTGCTTTTTAAGTTTCAGCGCATTGATCAGACCGGCGGCCACGACAATGGCGGTACCGTGCTGGTCATCATGGAATACGGGAATATCCAATTTGGATTTGAGTTGTCTTTCAATTTCAAAACATCTGGGAGCCGCGATATCCTCAAGATTTATCCCGCCGAATCCAGGAGCGATCAGTTCAACCGTTCTAACGATCTCGTCCACGGATTTAGTGTTCAATACGATAGGAAACGCATCCACATTCGCAAAGTTCTTAAAGAGAACCGCCTTACCTTCCATTACCGGAAGCGAGGCTTCGGGACCGATATCGCCAAGTCCAAGCACCGCCGTTCCGTCACTTACGACAGCCACCATATTGCCCTTGACGGTATATTTATAGACATCGTCCCTATTCTCATGGATTCTTCTGCATGGCTCTGCGACACCTGGAGTATATGCGATGGATAGATCATCCTTGTTTTCCACACTGACCTTGCTGACGACTTCCAGTTTACCTTTATGTTTCTCATGTAGTTCGATTGATAGCCTATTGTAATCCATCTTATACCTCCACGGCGTACTTTGCTCTTTCGGTTTCATATAGGTTGTTGCCTTTGGAGTCGATTACGACGACTGCCGGAAAATCAACCACTTCAAGTCTTCTGATAGCTTCTGGTCCTAAATCTTCATAACATACGATTGTGCTATTTTTAATCGTGCTTGCAATCAGTGCGCCCGCACCGCCGATAGCGGCAAAATAGACTGCTCCATATTTTTTCATTCCTTCGATGACGACACTGTTTCTAGCGCCTTTTCCGATCATTCCGGTTAGACCCTGCTCGAAAAGCGGTACTGTCAGACCGTCCATCCTGTAGCTGGTCGTCGGACCTGCCGATCCGATCACGTTTCCGGGTTTTGCTGGTGATGGACCGACATAATAGATGATCTGGTCCTTTATGTCAAATGGAAGTGCCTCGCCTTGTGAAAGCGCCTCATTCAATCTGATGTGGGCGGCATCTCTTCCTGTATAGATGATTCCTGTTATTTTAACCGTATCTCCCGCTCTAAGTTTTGACACCTTATCTCTTGTTAAAGGGGTTTCAAGTCTGATATCTTCACTCATGACAGCCTCCTATAAGATAACTTCGTCGTGTCTTGCCGCATGGCAGTTGATATTGACAACAACCGGTAGTCCGGCGATATGCGTAGGGTAGGCTTCCACATGTACCGCGATGCACGTCGTCTTTCCGCCTAAGCCTTGGGGACCGATTCCCAGCGCGTTCACCTTGGTAAGCAATAGGGTTTCGAGCTCTTGATAATAGTCGTCCCCGTGCACCGACCCTATCTCCCGTGTCAATGCGTGTTTGGCTATCTGCGCCGCCTTGTCGAGCGTTCCGCCGATTCCGACACCGACAACTATCGGAGGGCATGGATTTGGTCCTGCTAGTGAAACGGTTTTTAGCACAAAATCGATGACGCCGTCAACACCGTCTGCCGGCTTAAGCATCTTTGATCTGGACATGTTTTCACTGCCGAACCCCTTAGGAGCGAATACGATCTTTAGCCTATCGCCGTCCACAAGATCTAAATGTATGACCGCAGGCGTATTGTCGCCCGTGTTTTTTCTTCTTAAAGGATCTGCTACGACCGACTTTCTTAAAAATCCCTTCGTATACCCCTGTCTGACCCCTTCATTGACCGCATCAACAAGAAGGCCTCCTTCAATCATCAGTGACTGGCCTAGTTCGATAAAAAACACTGCCATCCCAGTATCCTGACACATAGGGACTTCGTTTTCGCTGGCCATGTTCGCATTCAAGATGATATCTTCAAGTATTCCTACACCAATCGGTGATTCCTCTTTGTTTTTCATCTCGATGAGTCTTTGTTTTACATCATCAGGTAAATGAAAATTAGCTTCCATACACATTTTTGCAACCGCGTTTGTAATCTGATCGACATGGATTGTTCTCACGTGACTTCCTCCTGTATTTCGTCTTCCTGTTTATTCTAACAGATGAACATTCCAGTTGACTAGCCTTCATTTAAATGGCTAATAAAACTTAATATATCCTTTGAATGAAGCGCAATGTTCGTGTTTTTGCTTTTCCACACTAAAAAAGCACAGCAATAAATCTGCCGTGCCGTAAGAACAATACCGAAAAGTGATGATGAATCACCAAGTGAGTTCAGACAAGTGCCCGTAGTCAGATAACTCTGAAAACGTTTCTGTCGTAATTGTAACATATTCTTAACTGCCTGCCAATACTTTAACAATATAACTTTTCAGAGTATATTACTTTCCTTTGTTTTCAGCGCTTTGAACAAACTTTTCGAATGGTATGATATATCTTTCATGGGTTCCTTCACCAATTAAGTCTAATTCATCAAAGGCCTTAAGGCTGAAAGTAAGCTTTTTACCATCAATTTTTATCAGTTCGGCCTCTGCCCACACCTTCATACCCACAGGCGTCGCAGCCAAATGCTTTACATCCAGATGGATACCTACTGTCGCATACCCCTCAGGCAAATCCGAATCAACCGCCTTAAGGGCGGCGTTTTCCATAAGTCCAATCATCATTGGTGTCGCAAACACCCTCACTTCACCGCTTCCGAACGCTGCGGCGGTGTCATTCTCACCTACGATGCGTTCCACCTTTGCACATTGACCTATCTTCAATTTCAGTTCCATTTAGGCACCTCTTTCTTTAACTGTCGGAAGAATTATTCGATTTCTTCCGTTAGCTTAACACAGGTAAAAAAGTTTAACAAATAAAAAAAGCGGATCAATTTGATCCGCTTCAATTTATTTCTCGGTTTTTTCGATTTTAGCCTCGTCTTCAACTTTAGTCTCTTTTGGGACTTCAGCATCCTCTTCGGCTTTTGTCATGTCATCGATTGTCGCTTCAAAAGTAACTTCATCTTTTGTCTGCGCTTCAACCAATTCCTTTTTCTCAAGAGAAATCTCTTCACTTTCAGGTTGAACAAACAAGGTATTGGCCATTTTGCCTTTGTTGGCTTCCCTGATTGCAGTAACGGCTTCGCTACCGGATTCATATGCGGCTTCGAACTCTTCCCCATTGATTGTTTCAAACTCCAGAAGCGCTTCCGCGATCCTGTGAAGCTTGTCCATATTCTCTTCAAGTAGAGTAAGTGCCTTTTCATATGCCGTGTCCACGATGGCGCTGACTTCCCTATCGATTTCAGCCTGTACACGATCTGAGAAGTTTTTCATCTGTCCCATGTCGCGGCCGATGAAGACTTCTTCTTCCGAGCCATAAGACATTTGAGATAAGTTGTCACTCATCGCATATTTCGTAACCATCGCTTTTGCGATTTGTGTCACTCGATGAAGATCGTTCGACGCACCGGTTGAGATATCATGAAGCACTAATTTTTCTGCGATCCTACCACCTAGAAGTACGATCAGTTCATTTTCCATCTGACCCTTTGTACGATAACTTCTATCCTCTGTAGGAAGCTGAAGCGTAAATCCGCCTGCGCGTCCTCTTGGGATGATCGTTACCTGATGTACAGGATCCGTGTTTGGCATCAATTTGGCAAGTACGGCATGGCCCGCTTCATGGAAAGCGGTAAGCCTGCGCTCTTTTGGATTGACGACTCTACTTTTCTTCTCGACACCGGCGATCAGTTTAGTAGTCGCTTGTTCGATCGTGTCCATTGTGATTTTCTTATGATTATATCTGGCGGACAAAATCGCCGCTTCATTTAGGACGTTTTCAAGGTCTGCAGGTGTGAAACCCGGTGTTCCTCTTGCAACCACTTTAAAGTCCACAAGTTCGGACATGGGTTTGTTTTTAGCATGAACCAGTAGGATTTCCTCACGGGCTTTGATGTCTGGCAGTCCTACAGTGATCTCCCTGTCGAAACGGCCTGGTCTTAAAAGCGCCGGATCTAGGATATCAGGACGGTTCGTCGCCGCAATAATGATGATTCCTTCATTTTCTCCAAAGCCGTCCATCTCGACAAGCAATTGGTTAAGCGTCTGTTCACGTTCATCATGGCCGCCGCCTAAGCCTGCGCCACGTTTACGACCTACAGCATCGATTTCATCGATAAAGATAATGCAAGGTGAGTTCTTTTTGGCGTTCTCAAACATGTCACGTACACGAGAGGCACCGACACCTACGAACATTTCTACAAAATCAGAACCCGAAATATTAAAGAAGGGTACCCCCGCTTCACCGGCAACCGCTTTTGTAAGGTAGGTCTTTCCTGTACCAGGAGGGCCCACCATCAGGATTCCTTTAGGAATTCTGGCACCCAAGTCGATGTATTTTCTTGGAGCCTTCAAGAAGTCTACGATTTCTTGCATTTCTTCTTTTTCTTCTTTAAGTCCCGCTACATCATCAAAGCAGATTTTCTTTTGGTCTTCGTCTTTGTGCAGCTTAGCACGCGACTTGCCGAATGACATGACCTTGTTGCCTCCACCTTGTGAGTTCTGCATGAACAAGAACCAGAATACGACAAAGATCAGTACCATGAAGATCATCGGTAAAAGGTCTAGGATGAAAGGTCTGGCCTGAGGCGCATCGCCATCAAGCAGTAGATCCGTATTTAAGATCTTGTTATAAAGCTCTTGACCGACCGCTTCTTCAAGTGTGGTCGGCACATAGGATGTAAACGCGCTACCTGAATCTAAAACACCTTGAATCTTATTGCTCTCAATCTTAATGGATTTGACATTATCCGATTCTAGATGCTTGATGACATCAGAAATCGCCAATTCCGTTGTAGTTTCCGTCTTTTCAGAAAAGAAGCTAACCACTAATAAGATCACCAGGAATATGACAATATATACCGTGGCTCCCTTAAAAAACTTCCTCATATTTATCCTCCTCGAATTGCTAAAATTCATAATATACGTGTTGTAAGAAATACTTCTGCACTTTGGAAATCCTTTATATTCTATCACACTTAAAAAGGGCTCACAACGATTGGATGGTAATCCTC
Organism: Fusibacter sp. A1; assembly: GCF_004125825.1. NCBI lineage: Bacteria > Bacillati > Bacillota > Clostridia > Eubacteriales > Fusibacteraceae > Fusibacter > Fusibacter sp. A1. The sequence continues at coordinate 22,372 of NZ_QQWI01000003.1, forward strand.
ACAAAATCACCTGTTTTTTTTTGACTTTGCGCATAAATCGATTTTCTTCTTCCTACCACCCAAAGCACTTCATCACTGCTAGCTATAAGCGGTACAGATGCTTTCTCATCTGCTGAGAGTTTTAAATCGATTAATAATTTTTTTACACTTTTACTGCTTCCACCCATACCTGCCAGTCGTATTTTATCTTTTTCACGTCTGGTTCTGATCAGGATACCTTCCTCAAAGACTGAGCGCTCTATGACCATTTCATTCGCATTTGAGGCGCCGGCTTCGTCCACGCTTTCTACGACAATCCGAAGTCCCCAGTCTTGCAGCTCATGCGTGCCCATACTTAAGCGTTTATCCGCTTTCAGACCGAGCTGATCGAACCGGGACTCGAGCATGAACTTGACATAGTTTCCTCGATGTTCGAAACGAATTCCATGAAAATTCATCACAGAACCGGTTCTCCCCGCTTCAATCCAATCGACAAGGGCGTCGATATGCGATTTAAGCACGTTCTTCACATGACCGTTCTCAAAGTCAAAAATATGTCTTAGCACTCTTCTTTGAATCGCTTTTGATTCACTTAGGAACATCTCCCTATCAACATAGTGATGTTCGTCCTTTGTTGTCACCAGCTTAGCATAGGCCTCGCCGGTAATCCGGTCAAGCACGGAGACATCCTCAACGACAAGTTGACTCAACTGATTAAGATGAGCGACTATTTGTGGGTCATAATCCCTTTTAAGGAGCGGTAGCAGCTCTGTTCTGATTTTATTTCTTGAAAACCTTGTATCCGAATTGCTTTTATCTTCTCTATACGGTACTTTGTTTCTGATCGCATATTCGAGTAGTTCAAACTTAGTGAGGTTTAACAGCGGTCTGATCTTAACTCCGCTCTTGTACCTGATACCTTTAAGTCCATCAAGTCCTGATCCTCTGAAGAGGTGCATCAAGACTGTTTCGGCCTGATCATCCATATGATGTGCTGTTGCCAAATGGGTATACCCCTCTGTTTTGGCCAGCGCATCGAACAAAGAATATCTTATGGACCTTGCCATCTCCTCAAAGCCTTTGCCTTGAGCACTCGCGATTTTTTCTATCGGCCTTCTGTAGCTGTAACAGGGAATTTGATTTTCCTTGCAGTAGTCCTTCACAAGCACCGCATCGCCGATGGCTTCGTCACCGCGGTACATATGGTCCAGGTGGCAAACTCCGATTGTAAAACCGCTGCTTGGGCTCAACACCTGAAGCATGTCGAGCAAAACCATGGAATCCGCTCCACCACTCACCGCAATCAGAATTTTGTCACCTGGTTCAACCTGACAGTTTTCTTTAAGAACCTCTAGAACTTCATCGATTGAACTTCTCATAATGGCTCACCACTCAGTTCATAAACAAACGTATCCCGATTCACATCACCTTCTGAAGAGAATCCCTCTTTCTTAAGAGCGTGGATGATCTGTTCATCATCGCTCATGATATGGATCCCTTCACGGTGCGAAAGAAGCGCCTTATCGATGGCAAATGCGACAATTTCTTTCAGATGACCTGTACTGAACACGACCAAAGATAAGATATTGTCTTTGGCATGTTGAGTCGTCAAAACGAAATAATCTCCTTCGATATGATAAAGGTCCCCCCTTGACTGACATTCGGCAAGTATGGATGCTGACACACCCTTAAATACCCAGTCCATGCCAATCATTCCACAACCTAGCCCCTTCTCTTTCAAATAGGCCAGACATGCTGAAGCATCACCTTTTATGATTTCTACTGTAGGCCTGTATCCGCTTGCTTTATCCGAGATATCACAGTATAAGGCTAAAAACTCGCCTATCCGTATGAATCCCATTTGCTCGATGATGGGGATGCTGTGGTTCAAATAATAGGTCGACAATCTTATTTTGACAGGTTTGAGTTTCTTCAACGACTCAAGCTGCGCTCTTGCAATCATTTTTCCGATGCCTAGCTGCCTGGCTTCCTTCGCGACCCTCAAACCTTCCAACCAGTAGATTCCATCGCCAAGATGAGTAGTGCGGGCAAGTGCTACAGCGCGACCTTCATGCTCCGCTACAAGCAACTCGCCTTCCTCATCACTGAGCCAGTGGTCGATCACATGATGAATGTAATCGTAACCGTCCCAGGTATCCTTCGTAAATGCAAGGATTGCGTCCTTATCCGTTTGTTTTGCGAATCTGATCTTCATAAGCATGCCTCCACTTTAGCACCTGAATATGAATACGATATGAATAAATTTAAAAAAGCCTTGTTGCAGGCAACAAGGCTTTTACTTTAAAGATATGGTAGCGGCGAGTGGACTCGAACCACCGACCTCTCGGGTATGAACCGAACGCTCTAGCCAACTAAGCTACGCCGCCGAATACCTTTAGTAGTATACACGAGCCTTAATTACATGTCAACAACTCTTTGAAAATTGCTCCCTCAAGATTATCATAATCACTGACCGCAACCTCCTCGATGGATAGCTTTTGCATGATCTCATCCATGACGGTCGCTCCAGCTGCGATGATGTCGGCACGTTTTGGCATTAGTCCCGTCATCAGAAGCTTCTCATCCAAACTTGCCCGTATAAGCCTGTCTGCGAGTCCGCTGATCGTCCTTCTCGAAAGCTTATGATTTTGAATTCTATCGGCATCGTACTCATCCATCTTCAAGTCCATCGCTCCTAGTGTCGTTATCGTGCCACCGATTCCGATGCATGCACCGATTTCAAACTTTCCAAGTTCCTCCATGATGCTATCTATCCCCCTGTCCACATCCGTCCTGACAGGTTCGAACTCGACTTGACCGCTTTCGTGTTTAAGGGCATGTCTGTCGGTCATCCTCACCGCTCCGATGTCCAAGCTGTGTGCGAACAGAACCTTTCCGTCACGGGTTCCGACAATCAGTTCTGTCGAACCTCCGCCGATATCGACAACCAAGAACGTATTCGCATCCGATCCCGCTCCGAGGGCGACACCCATAAAGCCTAAATTCGCTTCTTCGACCCCTGTGATCACTTGAATATCAAATCCGGTCTCTAGCTTGACCAGGTTTACAAACTCGATTCGATTCGAGGCGTCTCTTACAGCGCTGGTCGCAAAAACAGGACAAGTGGTCAGGCCGTTTTCAAGAAGGATGCCTTTATACGCCTTTAACGCATTCACGGTATCCGTCATCCTTTTACCGTCAAGGGCTTTGGTCGCGTCGACATCTTTTCCTATCCTTGTCATTTCAAGCTTCTTTTCTTTCCAAACAATCTTATCACCACTTAGTTCGCATAGCAGTAACCTCACTGAGTTTGTTCCAATATCGATTGCGGCTTTTATCATCCTTGACTCCTTAATATACAGAAAATCCGAAGCTTCAGCTTCGGATGTTTTTACTCTCTACCACTTTGATGCCCGTTTCCTCGTCTTGACTTAGAGGACTTCTTTACCCCTTTTAGATTATCATCACTTGTTTTGATGAACTGGGACAACATGGATTCAAAGTCATTGCCTCTTCCCTTTGGTCGCTCATAACTGTCCTTTGAACGATCCGCATGATACTCTGTTTTAACTTTTTCGGAAGGTTTTTTTTGACTTGGAGTCTTTAACGGATCGGGTTGAGCTTGTGCTTCTTTGATGGATACGCTCATCTTGCCTTTATCAAATGAGATCACCTTAACGGTAACTTCATCTCCAACAGAAAGATGGTCTTCAACTGATTTGACATAGCTGGCACTAACTTCTGAAATATGACATAATCCGGTCTCTCCGGATTTGAGCTGAACAAATGCACCAAATTTAGTAATGCTGACTACCTTACCTTTTACAATCTCACCAACGGCCGTTGCCACAATGCCCCTCCTTCTTACTCGGGTTTTTCTTTAATAATATATTGGATTTCATCTTTTTTTATCATTTGAAGCCGTTCTCTTGCATACTCTTCTATCGCTTCGTCGGAACCGAGCGCGTCTACTTGAACACGCAGCTCTTCCACTTCAGCGCTTAATGTGGCTTTCACCTCTTCATAATGCTTCTGGTCGTATGCCATCTCCTTCAACTTGATTTCCTGATTCGTCCACACAAGCAGGCAAAGCACCGCAATGATAAGAACGCCCAAAAAAACAAAGCGGTTTCTTCTGATGATTCTCAATTTTTTTTTAGCCATCATATCACTTCCCATATAACTTATCGGTAACTTGGCCTTAAAATTTATAGCTGACTTTCAAATTTATTGCAATTGTTTATACATTTCAAGAGCTTCCTCTTTTTTTACGTGTTCACTTAAGCTCAATACTTCATATTTACTTGTACGGTTTCCAAACGTAATTGTGATGATGTCGCCCAACTTAACCACATGACCTGCTTTAGCCACCATATCATTAACCATGATACGCCCCTGATCGCAGGCATCCTTGGCAATCGTGCGCCTTTTTATGATCCTTGAGGTTTTTAAATATTTATCCAATCGCATAATCTCTTCCTCTTAACTTTCTAGTCGAGTAAAAGACATAAGTTCAATCATATCTTTTCTCAGTTAATAACAATCCAATTATACAACAAGATGCCAGTTCACACCACTGACTATCTGCCTATAGTTATTTTCCCCAAAGAAAAAAGCAGCTGGTTGGCTGCTTTTATGTAATATTATGCGTTTACTAATTCTTTAAGAGCTTTACCTGCTTTGAATACAGGAGCCTTTGAAGCTGGGATGTCAATAACTTGCTCAGGATTTCTTGGGTTTCTGCCTTTTCTTGACTTTCTTTCTCTTACGTCAAAAGTACCAAAACCTACTAATTGAACTTTCTCGTCTTTTGCAAGCGCCTCTTCTACAGAGTTCATGAATGCGTTAAGAGCAAGTTCTGCGTCTTTTTTAGTAAGACCTGATTTTTCTGCAATGCTAGTTACCAATTCGGCTTTATTCACAATAGTACCTCCTTAAAGTATTTAAAATGCATGAATAGCAATAATCGCTATCTACATATTAGCTTGAAATATCAGTGTTTTTCAAGTCTTTTTTACAATTTCTTTAGAAAATTTTCACTTTTTTGCCCGTTCCCATGCTTTTTCGAGCATTTCCAAGTCAGAATTTTCCATTTTTCGCCCTAAGCTAGTGAATTCCGCCTCTACGCGAGAAAATCGATCGATGAATTTGTCAGTCGCCTGATGAAGACATAATTCGACATCCACCTGTAATTTCCTTGCAATATTGACAACTGTGAATAATAAATCGCCGGTCTCTTCCGCTATCCCATCGCTGGATTCATTTTTAAGCGCTTCTTTGAGTTCGTCGATCTCCTCATGCAGTTTTTTGAACACTGGATCAAGTTCCTTCCAATCGAATCCTGCTTTTGAAGCTTTATGTTGAACCTTGTAGCTTCTAAAAAGTGCCGGCAGGCTCTTACCGAACTTCATCATCGTATCGGTGACCGTCTCATGTTTGTTTTCTTCTTTTTTTATCGCTTCCCAGTTGTCTAATACCTCTTCACTGTTAAGAGCTGTGATCTCACCAAACACATGAGGATGTCTCGAAACCATCTTTTCACAGATTCCATCAAGTACCTCAGCCATGGCGAAATCGCCGTTTTCACGACCGATTTGAGCATGGAAAACGATTTGTAGCAAGAGATCTCCCAGTTCTTCCTCAAGTGCGAAAAGATCACCCGAGACGATCGCTTCTGCGACTTCATAAGCTTCTTCTAAAACATAGGGAGTCAACGTCACATGAGTCTGTTCCCTATCCCATGGGCAACCGTTCTCGCTTCTCAGGAGCTTCATGATTCTGACAAGATCATCATAGGACGCCCTTTTAGTCGCCTTGTTTTTCAAGACAACTACAGAAGTCAGGTGGTCATATCCCTGATATCTGTCGAGCTCATAAAGTGGAAGGTGGACAATTTCTTCAAGTTCAGGAATGCCTACAGCCTTGAGGACGACCACAGGGTGGTCATCCATGTACATTTCAGACAGCCAAATCTTGAGCTCTGAAGCGACAATAGCGTCATAACACTGTATGCAGACCATCGCATCATCATTGGCGGCATACGCCTGGTCAAGCTTTAGACAGTCGACAATCCGCATTCCATCAACAGGATCGACTCCAAGCCTTGTGATGATCGCATCCAAAAAGCTGGTCCCGTGGACCACGCGAATCATGTCTGCGCCGTATTCGCTCATCAGAAGCTGAACTGTTTTTTCAGCCACAAAGGGATTGCCTGGTATGGCATACGTGATATCCGATATTTTCAACTTTTCGAGTATATCGTTCTTTATTCCCTGGTAGACCTCATCGAATTCTTCCGACGTCTCATAGAGGTAATCATAACTTTCAAAGGAGACACCCATCTCTTTAAGGGAGTCGATCACCGGATGTTTATCCGTTCTCAGGTAGACGACTTGACTCTCCTTTAACACCTGCATGGCTTCCATCGTCAAATAATTCAGATGCCCAGGCCCTAATCCCACTATGGTAAGTTTGTTCATGATTTTCTCCTATCTGACGAGCTTTTTCAAAATGCGCTTACCTGGTAAAAATGCCAGGTCATCCGCATCCAACGCTTTTATGACGAACAACATCACTCCATAAACCACGACACCTGCGACAACGCTCAGTGCTGTAGAAGTGACATTTCCAAATTTTACTATTAGAAGTATATAACCGAAATGCACCGCCACACCCATGACAATCGATGCGATAACAGGCTTTGCGATGGTATGGGTGATAGAGAATTTCGGTTTGATTTCCTTAAATACAGCCATGACATTCAAAACCACAGCTACAGAGAAGGCGAGAATCGTAGACAATCCGGCTCCTAGAATATTGATTGAAGGAATCCCTACAAGAACATAACACGCGACAATCTTAAAGGCCGCACCGATCATCAGATTCCTCGCAGGGGCATGTTGTTTACCTATACCTTGCAGGATACCAGTCGTCGCTTGGAACAAGGATAAGGCTATCAGACTCAGGCTCACCACCTTCAGCACGTTTGGAGCAAACTGCACCACACCGTCAAGGTTCGGCCATAAGAGGCTTAGGATAGGTCCTGAGAGTACAAATAGACCGATCGCCGATGGAACACCAAGCAGAAGCGCCACCTTCATTCCGGTTTTCACCGTATTCTCAAGACCTATTCTGTCATTGACAGCCTTTAGTGCGGACACCGCCGGCAATAGGCTCACCTGAATCGCAGTAAACAGGATCTGAGGGAAGTTGACAAGGGATGCTGCATAGAAGGCGTGATAACTATAGAATGACTTGGCAGTTTCACCATACCCGATGTCCTGCAGCCTATTGATGATGATAAAGGTGTCTATCATGTTGACAAGAGGCATTACAGAAGCACCTATCGTTATTGGAATCGCAAGGAAGATCACCCGCTTTATCACCGCTTTGTTGTCTCTTAATCTACCGGCTTTCACTTTAGGAATATTGTTCTTTTTTCTAAAGTTGCGATAATAGAAAAACAGCAGGATGGTTCCCAAGATGGCACCGAACGTGGCAGCGAAGGTCGCTCCGGCAGCTGCAAACTCAGCACCGTACGGAATCAGCACGATCGCAAGCACAAGACCTGTAGCAACCCGTCCTATCTGTTCGATGATTTGAGAAAGTCCAAATGGCGTAAGGTTGTGATGCCCCTGGAAATACCCACGATAAGAGGACATATAAGACACGAAAAACAGTGCGATCGCAATCGCCTGCATCGAATAGACCGCTCTTTCATTGCCCGAAACCGAGGTAAGCACAGGAGCCAGGAAGAAGAGTATCGTCATTGTGCTAAGACCGATAAGCGTCATCACACGCCTCATGAGTCCAAACAGCTTCTCAGCTTCAATGATCTCTCCTCTGGCTTCATGTTCAGAAACCAGTTTTGCGATCGCCGCCGGAAAACCGGCCGATGAAACGACAAGCAGCCAATTGTAGTATGGATAGACAGACGCCACGTAGCTGGATCCTTCTTCACCCAATATGTTGCCAAGCGGCACCTTGTAGAAAGCACCGAGAATTTTTACGATGATACCTGCAACACCAAAAATCAGCGCCGCATTTACGAATGATTTATTTTTTTGACTCATGATTTTCCTCATTTTATACTCTATCGAAATTAAGTTCCACAGTACATACAATAATACACCAATTCGATATTGAAAGAAAGGTCTACTAAAAAGTAAAGAGCCAAGTGTTTTCACACCTGACTCCCAAACAACTGATCCGATTACTGCCCGATTAATTCATCATGTCTTTCAATGGTCGCAGCTTCCATCAGTTCAGCAACCTTCTCGTGGTATGCCGCTTCAATTTTAGCCTCCATCAGATTTTGACGGATCGCGTTGATTTCTTCTTCGCTCACTTCGTTCGCTCTCATGTCGGCGATTGTCTGACGATTGTCGACTTTGATGATGTGGAATCCGAACTGGCTTTCAACAGGTTCTGAAACAACACCGACCTCAAGCTCGAATGCCGCATCTTCAAATGCAGGAACCATCTCTCCACGCATAAAGAATCCAAGATCACCACCAAGCGCTCCGCTTCCTGTATCTGTCGAAACTTCAGCAGCGATCACTTCAAAGGCTTCTCCAGATTTGATTCTTGCGATCACCGCATCAGCTTCTTCAAGCGTAGCCACCAATATGTGTCTTGCGCTCACTCTTGCAACCATCGCCTCAAAGGTTTCATCATCGATGCTGTCTGTCTCGTTGACAGACGCCTCTAGGATTTCAACAAATCTAGATGCATATAGTGAACTCTCGATCTGAGACTTGATAAACGCCTCGTCGATACCGTTCTCTTTATAAAACGCAGCTTGTTCTACGTTGTCTTTCATTTCAGCATCGTAGTATTTCTGATAGGCGTCTTCAATTTCAGCGACTTCGATCGCCTGGTCAAGTGACTTCACATACTCGTATTTAAGTACGTCTAAAATCATATTGTTCATAATTTCAACTTTGATCAGTTCGCCAAGCGCTTTTCCGTTATATTCTTGTGAAAGTGCGTCTTCACCGTAAATTTCAATGTAGTTTCTTTTGACGATCGCGTAAGTTTTTTCAAAAGCCTCTAGTGTGATTTCTTCACCATCGACTACAGCTAAGATATTTCCTACCTCATCCTTATTTGTCGCATTTACATCATTTGCCTTGTCCTGACTGCATCCTGCCATCATTAGAACAAAGACCAAAATTAATACTACTGCTACTGAACGTTTCATTTTCCTCTCCTATGACTGTGCGTTTTGTGCTTTAATCTCATCTAAAGCATCTATAAATGTTTCAAGTATTTGAACTGTCCTATTTAAGACTTTTGTAGGATCGTCTTTTATCTTGATAAGTCCGATATCAAAGCGCGGTATTTCTGCACCGACAAATTTCAGTTCCTTATCATTATACGCATCAAGCACAATAGAAATCAACTGCGGATTGACTTTTGTATTCTGACTGTAAACTAATTCTACAAATCTTTCCTTTTGAGCCACTTTTTCAAAGCCCAGCAGCATCGCCATACTGCGGATGTATCCGACAAGGATGAGATTCATCACAGAAGTCGGAATTTTACCATATAGGTCAAACAGCTCATCTTCAATATTCTCCTTATCCTCCTTGTGTCTGATGGAAGATATTTTTTTATAAAGATCGATTTTGAACCTCGAATCGGTGATATAGAATTTTGGAATATAGGCTTCACACGGTACTTCGACAGAGGTGTCGATCGATTCCTCCACCTTTTCGCCTTTCACTTTGCTGACCGCCTCTTCAAGGAGCTTGCAGTAAAGCTCGTACCCGATGGATGCCAAGTGCCCATGCTGCTGCGATCCCAACAGGTTCCCGGCTCCCCTGAGCTCTAGGTCCCTCATCGCGATTTTAAAGCCCGACCCCAAATCCGTGAACTCCTTTATCGCCTTCAACCGTTTTTCAGCGACTTCAGACAAGACCTTCTGCTTATCATAGGTCAAATAGGCATAGGCAAGCCTGTTGCTCCTGCCGACACGGCCTCTTAGCTGATAAAGCTGGGAAAGACCTAGATGGTCCGCGCGGTTGATGATGATGGTGTTCACATTGCTGATGTCAAGACCCGTTTCGATGATCGTGGTGCTCACAAGCACGTCGAACTCATGGTTCATGAAATCGAGCATCAGTTTTTCCAGCACATGTTCGTTCATCTGTCCGTGGGCATAGGCGATTCTGGCTTCTGGAACCAGCCTGATCAGCGACGAAGTGACATCATCAATGTCGTTCACCCGGTTGTGCACAAAGTAGACCTGGCCACCGCGGTCCATCTCCCTCAGGATCGCCTCCCTAAGGGCTCCCTCCTGATAATCGAGCACATACGTCTGTATCGGATACCGGTCTTCAGGCGGATCTTCAATAAGACTCATATCTCTTATTCCCACAAGGCTCATGTGAAGGGTTCTGGGTATGGGAGTCGCCGAAAGCGACAGCACATCGACTGTGGACCGGATCAACTTGATTTTTTCCTTATGTTTGACGCCGAACCGTTGCTCCTCATCGATGACAAGTAAGCCAAGGTCCTTGTACTTCACATCCTTAGAAAGTAACCTATGGGTTCCGACGACAACATCGTAGACACCTGTGCGCAGTCCTTCAATGACCTCTTCCTGTTCCCGTTTACTTCTGAAACGGCTTAAAACTCCGATTTTTACAGGATACTTTGAAAATCGGTGGATCATCGTATTGAAATGCTGCTGCGCCAAGATCGTTGTCGGGACTAAAATAGCAACCTGTTTCGAGTCGTTGACCGCCTTAAAGATCGCACGCATCGCAACTTCTGTCTTTCCATATCCCACATCACCGCACAGAAGACGGTCCATGGGTTTTGGTTTTTCCATGTCCTTTTTGATCTCGATGATGCATTTGAGCTGGTCGTTGGTTTCCTGATAGGGGAAACTGTCCTCGAACTGCATTTGCCATTCGCTGTCGCCTGCAAACGCATAACCCTTTCGACTGTCCCTTTCGGCATACAGCGCGATCAGGTCGTCTGTCATATCCTCGATCGCCTTTTTGACCTTCTGCTTCGTCTGCTTCCATTCGTTCGATCCAAGCTTGCTCATTCTGACATGCTTGATTTCATTGCCCAGATATTTTTGAAGCGTGTTCATCTTTTCGACAGGCACATAAAGGACGTCGTCACCCTTATAGGTGATCTTCAGAAAGTCCTTTTTTTGTCCGTCGACTTTAAGCTGGAACACCCCTTGATACTGGCCTATACCATGGGCTTCATGAACTACGAAGTCACTGATTTCAAGTTCCGAAAAGGCTTTGATCGCCCTTGCATTCTTAATGGGTTTTCTTCGTTTTAGTTGTTTTCCGCCGTAAAGCTCATACTCAGTCAGTACAATTTGCTTGAAGGTGTCTATCGAAAAACCCGAAGTAAAACCTTTATCGATGATTCTGACTCTTTGGTCATCCTCTTGTATGTCGTCTTTGTTTTCAACACCCTCCAGACCCTGGTCGGACAGCCATCTTAAGATACCCTGCGCCTTTTCGGCGCCTTCGACCATGATCCAGATCCTGTAATGCTTGGCGATCCAGACCTTGATATCTTTAGCCGCAAGCTCCAGCTGCTGATGGTACACCGCAGCCTCTCTAAAGTGATAATCGATGATCGACTGAAGCTTGAGATGCCCTACGGGTGTTTTAAGTCCTGTGAATGTAACAAGCCTGCTGATTTGACAGCCGTTGAGCCATTCGCTGAAAGGCAGCAGCAGGTTTCCCTGTTCACCGACGACTTCGCCTCGTTCAAGGTGGCTCTTAAACCGGTCTTCCCAGTCCTCGTATTTTCCCTTTACACGGTCTGAAAGTCGGTTGAAGCTCCACGTGATCAGCAAGGTGTCATCGATATAGTCGAAGATGGAAAAGGGGGTCTTCAACATGACTGGAATCAGTTTGAACCACTCATCAAAGTGAGTCCCCGATTCCAGCTGTTCGACAATGAGTTCATACCTGCTTTTCTGTTCAGGCACCTTGCATCCTGAGGCAAGTTTTTTGACCCTCTCTACAGCCGAAGTCCTTTCCCTAGTGCTCAAAAGACCTTCTCTGCAGGGTCTGACCACTACCTTATCGACATTCCCTGTCGATATTTGCGTGTCTATTTCAAATGCTCGTACGCTATCGATTTCATCGCCGAAAAACTCGATCCGATGGGGATGGGAGTACCTGGGAAGGTAAACATCGACAATCCCACCACGCACGCAGAACTGCCCTTTTGACTCGACCACATCCACGCGGTCGAATCCGAAGGATACCAGTTCTCTGATCAGTTCCTCAAGCTCCATCTCATCTCCCATTTCCAGTGAAAAGGGACTCGTCTTGTACAGCTTGTCAGAAACCATCGGATGCAGCATCGCATCTGCTGTCGTTAGAATCAGCGCGTCTTCATCCTCAAGAAGCGCATAGATGGATTCGAGTCTTTCATACTCGATTTGATGGGAGTGGGAATAGGTGTCGAAAAAGGTCAGTTCCAATCTCGGCAGTGTGTGGATCGTTTCGATAAAAGGCTCCAGAACCTCTTTTGCCTTTAGGACATCACTTTCGTTTTCAAGAACGACGACCGCTCTTCTGTGTTCTTTTACAAGTGCGATCACATTAAAGAGAAAGGCACTTTCTGTAACGCCGAAAACCGCAGTAGGAGTAACTCCACTGCGGATGTTTTCTGTTAACGTATTGAATTCGACCGAATTTTTGAAAAAATGTTTGAACATAACCACACCTAACCGTTGTAGCGATTCATCGCCAGGTTCAGGTCGTCCTTGACCCAGGTTTCAATCGCTTCCACACTTCGTATCACCGCTTCTTCCATAAGCGGTATCTCGTCTTTCTTAAAACCGGATAAGACAAACTTCTCCAGTGGAATCACAGCGGATTTTCCGACGCCGATTCTTATGCGGGGAAAACCGTCCTGCTTAAGTAAGAAGATGATGTTTCTCATCCCGTTGTGCGTTCCAGCGCTTCCCTTGGGTCTGATTCTGACCTTTCCAGGATCCAGGTCGATATCATCGTACACTACGATCAGATTTTCGAGCGGTACTTTGTAGAAGTGAAGTAGACCCACCACGGATTCTCCGCTTAAGTTCATATAGGTCTGCGGTTTTACCAGCACGACTTTTTCACTGCCGATCGTACCTTCTCCGATAAGCGCCTTGTGTTTATGCTTTTTTACCTGAATGTGATGCTTCTGAGCCAAATAATCGATCGCTTCAAATCCGATATTATGCCTTGTCCCACTGTATTTACTACCTGGGTTTCCTAATCCAACAATAATGTACATCCTTCACCCGACCTTTTTACGTCATTTATTCTTAACAACACAAAGAGAGCGACTTTTAAAAAGTCCCCCCTGTGCTGAGTTGATCCGGTCATTATTATACCACATTCACCTGTAATAATCCCTAAAGTATTGTTTTTGTATTCTGAAGCAAGCTTCTTAGAGCCTTCTCCACCGTTTCAGCTACGACTGCGACTTCACTTCCACCTCTTGCTGTCATGTCGTCCTTAGGGGATAGAAAGCCTGCAAACACGTCGCCCTTCTCTTCTCTTACGACAACTTTGCATGGCAGCGTATACGCATACCAGGTATCTTTTCCGATTACGCCCTGTGCAAGCGCGGGTTTGCAGATTTCAAGAAGCGTCGCCCTTGTGTCGATCGGATACCCCTTGCTTTTGAGCACCTCATGAAACTCAAGTTCGAATAGTATTCCAAAACCGATATCCGGCAGATGCTTTTTAATCACTTCAAGGGTGTGCTCGAAGGACAAATCGCTCTTATGTTCATGTACAATCATTTCATTCACCAATTAAACCTTTCTTATAGTCATCAAAGGCTTTTGCGATTTCCTCTTTGGAGTTCATCACAAAAGGTCCGCCTTTTACCATCGGTTCAAGCGTCGGTGGGCCGCTAAAATAAATGCAGCCGCCATCACTGCTCAGTTTTATGTGAATGGGTTCATCCGCCTCCACGACCACAAGATGCTTCGGATCCACCCATTGGCCGCATACGGACATTCCGCCGTCGTATACATAGAAGAAGTGTCTTCCGCCTTTTGTGATCGGTACGGTCATCACCTCTTCGTGCTCTGCCATGATATCAAATAATAGTCCGTCAAAGTATCCGTGGTCGGGACCATGCCGCCCTTCAAATTCTCCTGCGATCACTCTCACCGTGATTCCACCATGGCCGATAAGAGGAAGGTCTTCCGGTTCGACCTGGTCATACATGGGTTCAACCATCTTATCCTTTTTAAGTAGCGACAGCCAAAGCTGATAGCCCCAGATTCCCTCCTGTGACTGCTCTGGCATTTCAGAATGTAGTATGCCTCTTCCCGCTGTCATCCACTGAACGGCATTCGCTCCTATCACACCCGAATTCCCTTTCGAATCCTTGTGTGCGATTCTTCCTTTTTTCATATAGGTTATCGTCTGGATTCCTCGATGCGGATGGGTTGGAAATCCCTTGATGTAATCTTCTGGATTGGTGCTTCTGAACTCATCGAACAAGGGCACTGGATCCACTGAATCCACATAAGGATTTCCGATGATACGAAACACCTTTACGCCAGCTCCTTCTCGTACAGGATATGCAGGATGAATCTCAACGATTTTTTTCATGCGCGAACCTCCTCTGTGAGTCTATAAAATTTTCTGAAAAACCTTAAGTTATTGAAATCCTCGTCATACTTGGCCTTGATGACATAACTAGGATTGTCTTTAATGGCACTTTCCAGATGTTCAAGCGCTTCGGTCTTATGATGGGTCACCGCCATAAGCTTTGCAAGCAAGTAGTGGGCTTCCGCCTGATGTTCGTCGATCCTTACAGCGACTGTGAGCATCTCGGCACCCTTTTGAAACCGTCCTGTTCTGCATAGTGCGTCGCCGTAATGGGTGTAGACAGACGCGTTGTCCATGCCACCAAAGAGAAGTTCCTCCGCATAACTTGCACGTTCCTCGTTTCTTTCAAGCCACTTGAGCAGTCTCATGATGTTAAAATGTACTCCATTGTCCTGTCCACCGAGGGTCTGGTAATATTGGAAAGTAGATAAGGCCTGCTCGTATTTCTTAAGACGCATCTGGACGCTACCCTTTAGTTTAAGGGCAAGCAGGTTGTTCTCATCCAAATCCAAAACCTGATCAAGCATCCGAAGCGAAGCCTCATGATGGTCTGTTCTGTATTCGGCGATGGCCAGATTGATCCTCGCATAGATATTCTCCGGGTGTAAGAGCAGAAAATGGTCCAAATACGGTTTGGCATGGTTGTAATCCTTAAGCTGAATATAGTTGTCCCCGATGATATTGTCGATCTCATCAAAAAACGGTTCAATTTCCTTGGCTTTCTCAAAGACGTTTTTCGCATCATGATAGGCCTTCAGCCTGTACAGCACAAGTCCGTGCAGATATTGAAACAGAGGCACGGTCTGCTTGTCTAGTCGCGCGAAGTTCACATACATCTTCGCCAATTTATAATGTCCCTTGCTAAGCATCCGTTCTGTCATATGCTGCAAGTAATCAAGCCGATTGAATCTGGCGACAAACAAGAGATAGCTTATTCCCGAAAAATACTCGACTATTGAAACACCGGCCGCTAAAGCCACGATCATCATCATATCGCACCTCCTTACTCTTCATTTTATTCATACCCTCAGATTAAAATGAAACTCAACTTTTAACTTTACAAAGCAAGGTGGTTGCCGGTTGCTCAAAAAAAACCTGGAACATTTACATGTTCCAGGGCTTTTTGAATTTGATCGCTAAATGCGTTATTCGTTTCTGATCGCTTCAAGCGCGCTCAGTTTCGTAGCTCTGACAGCAGGCAGAAAGCCTGAGACAACACCGATGAAAGTGGAAAACAACAAAGAGGAGCCGATCAGCCACATGGGAATATAGGAGATATCCTGAATTTCCGGGAGTTCACCGTAATAGTCGAAGTTACCCATCATGTCCGCCTGCATGCTCGCATTCACAGCGTTGATCACATCCGATCCGATCAGGCTGATTCCGATACCGACAAGCCCGCCTAAAAGGCCGATGATGGCTGCTTCGAACAGGAAGAGTTTCATGATATCCTTGACTTCAGCCCCAAGCACCTTCATGACACCGATTTCTTTCGTGCGTTCATAAATCGCCATGATCATCGTATTGGTGATACCGATGGCAGCGATAAGGAGCGACACGGCACCGATACCTCCAAGCACCATCTGCTGCGTCTGCATTTTCTGCTTTTCGTATTTTACATATTCGATGGGACTGTAAGCGCCAAGCCCCATGTCCTTGAGGGTCTGATGAATCACCTCGACATCGTCGATTGTTTCGCAAAGCACCTGCACCCGTTCGTATTCGCGTTCTTCGTTTTTTTTCTTGCCGCCGCCGTTGCCGTTGGGATTTTTTCTTTCCTCATCTTCAATCAGCTTTAAAAGCGCAGCCTGGTCCATGAACACGGTATAGTCGTTGTTCCCTGAAGGCTCGAGCATACCGGATACCTTAAAGGTCATCGCCCGTTTCTTATTGCCGTTCTGGTCATATTCACCACCGACAAAGCCCTTGATGGGAGTGATGAGCGGATCAAAGTCCGCGGGTTGCCATTCTCTTGAACGGGGATCATAGAACATTTCTGCAAAACTAGCACCTACGATCAAGGCGTTCTTATCCGTCGGTTTAGGCAGTTCGCCCTCGCCAAGCTTAAACTGAAACGCCTCAAGGTCGTCAAGATTCACGCCCATCAATTGGGCTCCACCTTCGTATTTTCCAGCTTTGAGCTGCACATAAGTTCCATAAGAGGACAGAACGCTCTGTACGCCTTCGATCTGCTTGATCATCTCGACCGTATCAGCGTTTAGCTTGGGTGTTTCCGTTTTACCGTCAGAATCCCAGCTTCCGTAGTTGTCCACTTCGATGATTCGGATATTGCCGAACATCTCAAGTGATTTTTGAAACGCTCTTTCTTGACCAAGACCTAATGAAATCATAAGGAGAATCGCGCTCGAACCAATCACAACACCAAGCACTGTCAGAATTGTACGTGTTTTACGACGCCAAAGGTTCCTAAGCCCCATTCCAGTCAGATCATTCGTTTTCATCCTCATCCTCCAAAAGCGATGCCAGTCTTTTTTTCTTGCGTAGTCTCAATCCAAACGCGATCAAAGCTATCACGACGACCGCAATGATCACCATGGCCCAGATAGGGAGTGTGAATGGCTCCTTTACCTCGTCGCCTCCATCACCGAAGCCGCCGTTTAATCCGCCGTCAAAGCCCCCATCTCCAAACTCGCCGCCCGGGTACTCTCCTTCACCGCCTTCAAAGCCTTGCTGTTCCATAACCACAAGTTGAATCGTTTTTTCGATCTCTTGTTTGACACCTGTCTCGTCCTCGAATACGAACACGAGTCTTCCTTCTAGGTTGCCCGCATCAGCAGGAAACATGGTGCCGCTGAAGTAGTCGCTTCTACCTGGCTCAAAATTACCTACAAAATAATTGCTGTCCTGGGCTTGGAAGTTCCCCTCCAATTTGACCATCATGTTGTACATGGTCGATTTTCCCATGTTGTAGAACTCTGCATCCACTTGGATAGGCATCCCTACAAAGGTCTCGAAAGGAAGAAAGATATCTGCCACTTCAAGTCGGACTTCTTGTTTTACATTTACAGAAATCCTTTCTTCAGCGACATAGGGATTATCCTTTTCATCATAGGAGTTTCCGTTTTGATCTTCATATTCCACTTTAAAGTCGACACCGTACATCTTCACATTGGCGTCGGCCTTTGTCTTGAGCGTCAATGTCTTCTCGACGACCTCACCTGCGCCGATTCTTTCTATGAAGAAGGAGTTCGCAGCGTCCACAGGAATAAACACCCCGTCTTCAGCGGCGAAAGTCACCTTTGCATTTCTTATTCCCATGCTGGTGCTTGTATTTTTAAACCGTATGGTCAGATCATATGTCTGGCCGGCAAGTATGCTGTCCGATCCGTAATCATAACTGTCGATGATTATTTTGGGCTTGCTTCCAGTCTGCTCTCCTAGCACCTGAACGCCCGCAACCTGGATTCTTTGATCCCCTTCGCTGCCGCCCGCGCTTGTCAGCGCCGCGTAAAGCGGATACGTATTCGCCTGCACGCCCGTTCCGAGCATTGTCTCAAATTCAAGCGTCACGGCTTCACCAGGGTTCAAGGAGTCCACCATCTGAACATAAGGCGATAGGAAGCGAAGGCTTGCATCGCTTGATAGGGACAACTTCAGGTCTTTTTTCACTTGCTGGGCATTGTTTTTCAGCGTCACAGAAATTAGCTTGGATTCTGAACCGGTGAAGGTATACCTCTGGTTATCAAAGCTCATTTCGATATTCTTTGTAGATGCCTTGCCGCTAGCTGTCTCGATATAGACGGGGGCCGTTCTCTCGTAACTTCCGCCCATCTCGTCAAAATAGGTGATTTTCGCACTCAGGCTCTGAACTCCGACAGCAGTAGGTGAAGCGATCACATTGAAGGTGGCCGATCCGGTCATGTTCTGTGCTAAGTTTCCTACCGCCTTCGTGTCGAGATCATTGCTAAGTCTTATTCCCTCAGCATCCATTCCAGTCAGTTGAACGATGATTTTTTGAGCTTTAAGAGTTCCACCGTTTTTTACGGTCAGCGTCAGCTTTTTCGCAGTTTCGCTGCCCACAAAGCCACCGTCAAGTTCTGCAGACGTGACGCCCACGATCGGTTCGAGCTCGTTGTTCACAACACTGATATACACCGGAACCGCTACGACGAAGTCATCACCGTAGGCGTTCTCATAGGTGATGTTCAGCACCAAGTCATAGGTTTTTGGAGCTGCGGCGGGATTGATATGGAACTTGAAATCCAGCGTATCCGATTTGTTCATTGCGAGCATGGATAAGGTATCCTTGATCGTCGCGCCCTCCATCACGATAGGCAGCGCGTCGGACCCCTTTCCGATTGTCGCAGTAATGTTCTTAGCAGAATGTGTCGAGTCGTTTTTTACCTTGACCGCTATCGTGTGCAGTTTGCCCGTTTCAAAAGAACCGAGCACCGTACCGTTTTCGAGCGTGATATTCGGCTGATACTTCGATGTATCCGTCGGAACTGATGGCGTATTGTCCGTTTCCTTGGTTTCGCTTATGAAGATCGAATCCGAATACACCGTATTTCCTGTGGCATCTTCAATTAGATTAAAGGAAAAAGTATTGCCGCTACCCAGGTACTCAAGCGCGATAGAGATTGTCGTACCGTTGTTGATGTCAGAAACGCTCACCGCAGTGGCCCTGTTGTCGAGAACAAAGCTGCTTGTACTGGTATTCACTAGTGTCAGATCTCCAAAGGGATTGAGCTCATTGAATGTCATCGAAAGTGTGAACGACTCTCCTTCACGTATGCTGCTGTCCGGATGTGTGACCCGGCTGCCCGTGATCGTATAATTTGTCGCGCCATGCGTCAAGGTGAACAGCAGCAGCAACACCAAAACGATTCCAAAACTATTGCGTATGTATTTCATGTTCATATCTTCTTACATCCCCTTCTTTACACTCTATCTTTTCGATAACACCATCTAAAATATAAACCACCCGATCGCCGAATCGTGCAACTTCATTGTCATGGGTGACCATGATCAGCGTCTGATTTCGCTTTCTTGCCATCTCGATCATCAGTCCCATGACATTGACCGATGTCTTTGAATCCAGGTTGCCTGTCGGCTCGTCCGCGAATATGATATCAGGAGACCCCGCAAACGCTCTTGCTATACCAACCCTCTGCTGTTGTCCACCGCTCATCTGGGTGGGTTTATGCATGATATGTGTTCCTAGTCCCACCGACTTGAGAAGGTGGGCCGCTTCCTTTTCCCGAACCGTCTTTTTGGTGTTTCTGAACGTGAGCGGTAAGCTGACGTTCTCAAGGGCTGTGAGTGTCGGAAGCAGATTGTAGCTCTGAAAGATAAATCCGACATGCTTTTGTCTGAATTTCGCAAGCTTTTTCTCGCTCATCGCGCTGATGTCGTGCCCCATGATCTTAACGGTGCCCTTTGTAGGTTTTTCAAGCCCCGCGATCATGTTTAAAAATGTGGATTTACCCGATCCTGACGTTCCGAGTATCACCAGTATCTCACCTCTATGGATATCAAGGTCAAGACCGTTAAGCGCCCTTACCTTTTCTTTTCCTATCCGATATATCTTTTTCAAGTCCCTAATTTCAACCAGTAGATCCTGTTCCTTTTTGGTCTTCACTCCATCACCTCTATTCCCTATCACCCGACCACTTTAGCGCCATTAAGTATTAGACGCGATCGAGTGATAAAAGTTCCACAAAGTTCCTAATTAACAGTACCACTTTCTAAGACCGGCAACAATAAGGGAGAACCTTAAGTTTTTCTTAAAAATGTGACGCTAACATTACAAGTTTTAGAAAGCGACTGTAATATTCTATCCGTAAAATTAAAGCCATGCTATGATGAAAACATCTCAACTAGAAAGGACACCTAAGATGAAAAAAAACTTTGTACGATCGGTGGCGGCCGCTCTTATCATAGGCCTGACGCTATCCACCTCCTACGCTGACACTACAAACGACCAAATAGAAGAACCACCGATACTCGAACCATCTGAATTCACCTTCGAGGGTAACACCTACGGCTATTATCTGCAGTGGATCGACCTAAACGATAAGACCCTCAAAGTGGAGCTTTCCTTGGCAGAACAAAAAATAGGTTCTGTGGAGACATTAGAAAAGCTGAGCGCTCCAAAGAACGAGAACGAATCTGTGATCGCAAGCATCAACGGGTCCTTCTTTAACATGAAGCCCGACTCACAACCTGTGAGCACCTTGATTTTGGACGGAAAGATAGAACATATCATGCACACGGGCTCTGTGGTCGGTTTTGACGGCGACAATCAAATGCATGTTGAAAAACTAGGCATCAAGATCGAGGGGGCGATCAACGACCAGTGGGAATGGCCCTACAGCTGGTCCGCATGGAATATCAACCACTATTTCGACAGGCTTGACGCGATCATGATCTTTAACAACCATTATACCGGCAAGTTCCCTGTCGCCCCAGTCTTCGCAGTCGCTGTCGACCGGAACGAAGTCATAGGAATCTATGACTATGTTCCCACGATCCCTACTCACGGCTACATCATCGTAACCAGAAACAGCAATATCACCCACCTCTTTAAGCTAGGCGATAAGGTGGACTATAAATTAAGCACCTTCGAAAGGGACGCAAGTCAGAATCTGACGGACACGGCCGTGCCCTTCAAAGATATACGCACGGCTATCGGGGCCGGACCGACACTTGTGAAGGACGGAGTAAAGGTACTGGATGCCAAAGGCGAAGGATTCAGTGTCAGCAAACTGGTAGGCACTAGGGCAAAACGATCCTTGATAGGGACCGCCCCTACGGGTCAGATGGCCTTTGTCACCACTGATTCGATGACACTCGACACACTTACAGAGCTTGCCTTAAGCCTTGGCCTTACAAATGCGATCAACCTGGACGGCGGTGGATCGTCAGGCATGATGAAGGACGGGGTCTATGTCAGCAAACCCGACAGAAAAATCAGCAACGCCCTGATTGTCACAAAGCTAAAAGAACAACCCATTAGGATTTCACTCAACGACACCGAACTCTTCTTTGATGTGGATCCTTATATCGACTCAGGCAGAACCCTTGTTCCGCTCAGGAGGATTCTTGAGCTGATGGGATGTCAGGTCAAATGGGATCAACAGACGCAGAGCGTCATCGTCAACAGGTATCAGGACCAGCTGGTCTTCACACTCGGTGAAAAAACAGTGCTTGTGAATGACAGGGCCTATGAGATGGACGTTCCGCTATCGATCAGGAACAGTCGAAGTTTTGTTTCCATCAGATTCTTAACAGAATTTTTCGGCGGTGTCGTCGATTGGAACAGCGAACGTAAGCTTGTGACACTCAACCTACCGACAGTCGACCAGTATTACGCTATCGCAGAAGCGCTTTATCAAAGAAAAGAATATGTGTTGGCCCTGGACTATTATGAAATGGTACTAGATATGCACCCCTCGCACGTTTCCAGCCTAAAGAGAACCGCATACATCTTTGACACCACGCTCAAAGACCACCGTTCGGCACTCGAATACTATAAAAAGGCACTCACGATTTTCCCTGAGGACAGTGATACCTATATAAAGCTTGGCAACGCATATAGGAACCTAGACGCCCTTCAAGAAGCCATCGCAGCCTATGAAAACGCGCTTACGATCAGGCCGAACGCTTCAGAAGCCTACTACGGACTGGCAAAGTCCTATGAGTCCCTGAACCCTGAAAGAGCAGGTGAGTATTACTCCTGGTTGGCTGAAAACAGCACCATCTACCAGTACAAGAACGAAGCCAACTTCTATTTGAACGGCAACATGTAAATCAACATAAAAAAGAGCCTCTCGATTATTCGAGGGGCTCCTTTACTAGTAGTCTCTTATGTGTCAGATCCAGTGCTATGGCTCCAAGGGGTGCCGTGACCACGATCGACAGCACCGCAAGCGCAAGGATCAGCTCGCCGTTTGCAACACCCATCGCAAGCGGCACGGCACCGATCGCCGCCTGAACCGTCGCTTTAGGCCAGTATGCGATAACAGAAAACATCCGTTCTTTTCTATTTAGGTTTGTGCCGATAGTAGAAATGATCACGCCAAGGCTTCGTGCGAATAGACCAGCTGCGATAAGCAGTAGTCCAAGAGCGCCCGCATCCCATGCAAGAACCACGTTCACTTGGGCTCCAACCAGCACAAACAGCAGAATTTCTGCAAACAGCCAGATCTTGTTCAGCTTGATAGAAAGCCTCTTTGCCACATGGGGTCTTTTTTCGAGTAGGATAAAACCGATTGCCATCACACTTAGTAGCCCTGCTATTTCAATCCTACTTTTGAGTGCGTTCTCGAGTGCTGTCAGCATGATGGCGATGCCTAAGATCATCATCACCTTTTTTGTATCTCTTATATGATATTTTTCGAAAATCTTGACGAGTATGAATCCGATGATGATTCCAATTGATATTCCTACCAAAATGGATACGGGAATTCCTAAAAGCTTCATCGCAACATTCGACTCGCCACCGATTGAAAGTCCTAAGAACGTCGAAAAGATGGTGATGGCGAATACGTCGTCCACCGAAGCGCCTGCGAGTATCATCGTAGGAATCCGCTTGTCTGTTCCATACCCCTCGGATTTATACCTTAACATATAGGGCACAATCACAGCAGGCGATACCGCCGCGATGATAAACCCTAAAATTCCCGCCTCTAAAAAGGGAAGATTAAACAGCATCATACTCGCTCCAAGTACCGCGAACCCTTCAAGAATTCCAGGAATGAAGCTCATCCTTATCGCCACTCCGCCAATCGCATTCAAATCATCCCTACTGATTCCAAGACCCGCCCTTAGAAGTATGACGATAAGCGCCATCTTTCTAAACTCTGAGGACACCATCATCAGACTCTCGTCAAGTAGGTCAAGTCCGAAAGGTCCCAGAGCGACACCTATGAGAAGCATTCCAAGAAGTCCGGGAAGCTTGAATTTTGAAAATAAATAGTTCGCTGTCATTCCAAGAAGCAGAATCAGCGCTAAACTTGTCGCCATAGGCATACATCCTTTCCAGTTGAAGTCCGTTCTTATTGTACACTAACCGCACCGCATTTGAAAAGCCTTATAGTTCGGCTCTGAGAACCTTCCAGTATTCCCATTTGTCATCAAGCGACTTGCAGTATTTAGTTGGAATAGGACTCGTGGACGGGAGCCGTATCGTATGAATGTTCAACTTGAAATGCTTGTCGAATCCCTTTGCCGCTTTAGAACCGTTAAGCACGATACACTCGATATTCGGATACCTGCCAAGCAGGTCAACTAGATTGTTGGGCACTTCCTCTTTGATATCCTGATCAAGGCTGCCCTTTCGCTGACAGCTTTCAAAAACATCCCATAGTCCGATGCCTCCTTCAAGCAGCCTTTGTATCCTAGTCTCATACCCTGTGTCCATGTCGACGCAAAGAAGCCTGGCCATCAGTTCCCAGAAGTGGTTCCTTGGATTTCCGTAATACATGTTTTCTTCAAGCGATTTGACGCTGGGCATCGAACCAAGAATTAAAATTTTTGTTTGCCCGCATACGACAGGGTTAAAAGAACTAATTCTCACACTACACCACCTTTCAGTACAGTTTTTTTTATTTAACCATATTTCCCCATGGCAGGCTAGTGAAAAGTTCAAATCCCCTTGTTGCATGAATAAGTGACCACCCACCGATTTGATTTGCCGATAACCGTTTGCTTATCGATTTATATGGTATACATTCAAAAGAGGAGATGGTCTAAATGGATGCGCATGATAGGGCAATCCCCCTCGATAAACCAATATGGGTCATTACAACCACCCAAAAGATCTAATACTTCATAAAAAAGGGCTTTCAATCCTTGCAGAGGAAACTGATTCAGGTAACTTCATTTTCCTCAGTACCTAATCTTCATTTGAACCCAACCGACAAGGAGGCACCATGCATAACTTTGACGAAAGCATCTCCCGCAGGCACTACAATGCGCTTAAATGGGATGACATGTATCCCCATTACGGAACCAACGACATCATTCCCCTTTGGGTCGCAGATATGGACTTTAAAACAGCCCCACCCATCATCGAGGCAGTCAAGGCTCAGGCGGAACACGGAATTTACGGTTACATGCACAGAAAAGACAGCTACTTCAGAGCGATTGCAGCGTGGTATGAAAGCAGACATGACTGGCCGGTGAAGGAAGAATGGCTGGTGTTCAGCCCTGGCGTGATGAGTTCGATGAACTTTTTAATCGAAACGCTTTCAAAACCCAACGATCCCGTCCTTATCCAGCAGCCTGTCTATTCTCCCTTTGCGAACAAAATACGCGAGAACGGTCGCAAGGTGCTCGTAAACCAGCTGATAAAAGAGAAGGACTCCAGCTATTCTATCGACATAGAGGCCTTTGAGCAGCTGATCATCGACAATAAGCCACCCCTGTTCATCCTCTGTAATCCACATAACCCTGTAGGACGGGTCTGGACCAGAAGTGAACTGACAGCCCTCGGCGATATCTGCCTGAAGCACGGTGTGAAGGTGATTTCCGACGAAATCCACTGCGACCTTGTCTATAAGCCCTACCGGCACATACCCTTCGGTTCGATCAGTGAGGAATTTGCCCTTAATAGCGTTGTTTTGTCGGCGCCCAGCAAGACGTTCAACTTGGCGGGTCTTCAGACCTCCTTTGCCATCTGTCCGAACGAGTCCGATCGAAAACGACTGGCAAATTCACTGGCCAAGGTGGATCTCACACTCAATAACAGCTTCAGCCTAAGCGCTACAGAGGTCGCCTATAAAAAAGGCGAACCCTGGCTTGAGGATTTGCTTGTCTACCTAGAACACAACATCAATTTCGTCATTGGATTTTTCCACGAGCATTTCCCTAATGTGAAGCTGGCAAAGCCCCAAGGCACCTACCTTCTATGGATCGATTTTTCATCCTACGGGTTGAACGACGACGCCCTTCAGGAAATCATGATCAAAAACGCCGGCGTGGCGCTCAGCCGTGGAGACGCTTTCGGAAAAGGCGGCGAAGGCCATATGCGGATGAACGTGGCATGTCCAAAATCCACACTCGAAATTGCAATGAATCAAATAAAAAAAGCTTTAGACGCGTTATAGTCTAAAGCTTTTTCACTGCGCTATGATTGATCCAATCAAGATCGTACAAGAGTTTCTCCAAGTATCCTTCTTCGTATAGATTTTCGAGCACCGTCGGTACTTTTTTTACATACCCGCCAAGATGTTCTTCAAAAAGCATCTTATTTTCTTTTGTCAGACTATGATGGGCGGTTGTTTCCGTAAAACCGTGAAAATGCGTATGGATGATATCCTCTTCATATCCTTTAACGACGCCATCCGTCCTATATTCATGGGTCAGGTCCGCACACATCTTAAGACGGCTTGACCTAAAGGGGTTGATCAGCACCCTGATATCGTCCCTGGTGTAGGCGGTCGTACCATCTTTACTTCTGATGGTTTCCAGTGCGAAACGTACCCCAAGTCCGAGCTGTTCGGTTCGGTTGAGCAAATAGTCAAGATAGGCTAGGTTCTCATCCGTGTTCTTTGACATCCCAGCATGAACCACCACCGTCGGTGTCTCTTTGAATCTCGTACGGTCGATAAAGGTGAAATAGGCCTCATAAGCCTTTTTTGATTGCTGTTCTTTAATAAACTCGGGCAGATAGGTCTCTCCCGTGTGATAAGGGATATGGTAGGCAAAATCAAAGTCCTTCCAGTTGTTCTTCTTTAAGTTGAACCGCTTATAAAGCTCAGCATCGATACCCAGTTCAAAATGACGCACATCCTTTGATTTTAAGTGATGCAAGTACTCCACTTCCTCTAGTTCAAGGGTTATTTTTTCCTCATACAATACAGATAACATAGACACCCTCCTTGGATTAAGTATATCACTAAACCAAGGTATCAGAGAAGAACTGCTTACTTCCTTTCAGCTAACCACTCGTACGCGCTTGTGAGCATCTCGTTTACGCTCGAAACAGAAGTGGAGCCGACCGACTTCTTATTATTTAGGCAGACCGTGTAATCAAGAACCTCATAGACCCATGAGTCAAATAAATTCGAAACCTCATGGAATTCACTCAGACGGAGGTCTTCAAGCGGGCAGTCCTTGTCGCTTGCGACCTTCACCACTCTTCCGACCAGCTCATGCGCCTCTCTGAAAGGCACCCCTTTTAAAACAAGTGCGTCTGCAAGATCCGTGGCATTCATAAACCCGAGTTTAACCGCTCTTTTCATCTTTGATTCATCGAATGAGATCCCCTCAAGCATGAGCGTCATCATCTCGATTGACATCACCGTATCGGTGTATGCTTCAAGCAGAAGCTTCTTATCTTCCTGCAAGTCCTTATTGTAGGCAAGTGGGAGCGCCTTTAGGATTCCCTGCATGGCACTGAGTCTTGCGGTAGCTACAGATGCCTTGCCACGGATCAGTTCGCACGCATCCGGATTCTTCTTGTTGGGCATGATGCTACTACCCGATGTCACCTCGTCTGAAAGCCTGATGTAACTGAAATTAGGCGAATTCCATAGGATCATTTCATCGCTCAAGCGGCTTAAGTGGATCATCGACACACTCACCCAATTAAGGTAGTCAAGCACGTAATCCCTGTCGCTGACAGCGTCCATCGCATGCACGGCGAGTTTTGAAAAACCAAGCTCACCTGCGACAAACTCGCGGTCCATGTCGTAATTGGTGCCCGCAAGCGCTCCAGCGCCAAGTGGACACGTATCAAGATAGGCAAGTATATGGTTTAGCTTCAGAAAGTCACGCTTGAACATCTCGACATAACTCAGAAGATGAAATCCCATCGTAATCGGCTGGGCATGCTGCAAATGGGTCAGACCTGGCATGAGTGTATCTGCAGTGTCACGCCCTAGGTCCACCAGCACCTCTATCAGTTTCACAACAGCCATTTTGTGATCCATCACGGCTTGCCTCATCCAAATTTTTGTCGCAGTTGCGACCTGGTCGTTTCTGCTCCTTGCGGTATGAAGCTTCTTACCCAATACTCCTGTCCGCTCGCTCAACACGCGTTCCACCCACATATGCACGTCTTCATCCGAACCTGTCGGCACAAGCTCGCCGGTAACGATCTCAGCGGATATCTGCATCAGCGCTTCAGTCACCGTATCGAGTTCGTCTTCAGAGAATATACCAAGCTTGCAAAGCCCCTTTGCATGGGCGATGCTCCCTTCAATATCGGATGCGGCCAAGAAATAATCGACTCCGATCGATGCGTTGAATCGATCGAAAAGTTCGCTCTGATCCTTTGAAAACCTACCGGCCCACATCTTGGTGCTCATAAGAGGTCACGCTTGCCAGGCTGCAACATCGAAGTGAGTTTTAAGGGTAGCGTGAAAAGATTGATGAATCCCTGAGCGTCCTTTTGATCATATACCTGGTCCTCGCCGAAAGTGACGTGCTCAAACGAATACAGGCTGTCCGGCGATTTTGTGCCTAAAATTCTGATGTTCCCCTTTTTAAGTTCGATCCTTACGCTGCCGTTGACAAATGCCTGGGTCTGCTCGACAAAGGCATCAAGCGCGGTCTTAAGCGGACAGTACCAAAGTCCGTTGTATACCAGTTCTGAGTATTTGATGGCGATCAGCTGCTTATACTGCAGCGTATCCCTGTCTAACACCAGCTTTTCAAGCGACTGGTGCGCCTTGTGCAGGATCGTGCCTCCAGGAGTTTCATACACGCCTCTTGATTTCATGCCCACCAACCGGTTCTCCACAATATCAAGCACACCGATTCCGTGTTTGCCACCGATTCGATTAAGCGCGGTCAGCATTTCCACAGAGGTCAGACGCACTCCGCCTATGGCAACAGGGAGGCCCTTTTCAAAGTCGATGGTGATCACTTCACCGCTGTCCGGGGCGTCGTCGATCGAGCTGGTGAGCTGATAGATCGAGGTGGGATGGGCGCTCCATGGATCCTCCAGATCACACCCCTCATGGCTCAAGTGCCAGATGTTCTCGTCTCGACTGTAACTGTCCTTTTTAGATACAGGTATGGGTATCCCGTACTTCACCGCATAATCTATCAGGTCCTCACGTGACTTCATCGACCACTCACGCCAAGGCGCTATGATTGAAAGATCGGGTGCGAGCGCCTTGATCGTCGCTTCAAATCTTACCTGGTCGTTCCCTTTTCCTGTCGCTCCGTGCACGATCGCCACAGCGCCTTCCTCTTTAGCGACCTTCACCAAAAGCTTTGCGATGAGAGGTCGTGCGTAGGCCGTTCCAAGAAGATAGTCGCCCTCGTAGATGGCACCTGCCTTAAGTCCCTTAAAGGCGTAGTCCTGGACAAACTCATCCACAGCATGCATGACCATGGCCTTGACGGCGCCAGTAGCCATCGCTTTTTCCTCTAGTAATTGATAATCCTCTTGTTGCCCCACATTGACACACACAGCGATCACATCATATCCGCAATCTTCCTTGAGCCAGGTCAGGATGACAGACGTATCCAGTCCGCCCGAATAGGCAAGTATCACTTTCTTTTTCATAACTATCTCCTTACGAGCGGTAAGCTCCGTTAATTTTCACATAATCATAAGATAGGTCGCATCCCCATGCCTTAGAGGTGGCTTGTCCTATTTTCAAATCGATCAGGACATTCAGAACATCTCCACGAAGAACGTTGAAGGCGTATTTCTCGTCAAACTCCTGTGCGATACCGTCCACAACCATGGCCACGGACCCCAGTTTTGAAGTGATCGACAAGTCGAAACGTTCGGGGCTGAATGCGGCGCCTGAATATCCGAGCGCACAGGCGATTCTTCCCCAGTTTGCATCCTGACCGAAAAAGGCTGCCTTTACAAGGCTTGAGGAAACAACCGATTTAGCGGCTTTTTTCGCGTCTGCGTTATTTTGCGCCCCTTCCACCTTCACTTCAATCATCTTGGTGGCTCCCTCGCCGTCATGGGCGATCTGTTTTGCCAAGGATTCACATACCGCGTGTACCGCAGTTTTAAAGACATGCGCATGACCCGACTGTTCGTCGATCGTCTGTATCTGCGCCTTTTCACTTGCAAGCATCAGGACCATGTCGTTTGTCGAAGTGTCCCCGTCCACGCTGATCATGTTGAAGGTGCTGTCGGTCGCTTCAAAGAGCACCTGGTCCATGAAGGCTTTTTCCACCGGCACATCCGTCAAGATGAACCCGAGCATCGTCGCCATGTTGGGATGAATCATTCCAGAGCCTTTCGCAAGTCCTAAAAAAGTCACCGGAACTCCGTCCATTTCCACCATAAGGGATGCCACTTTTAAAAAGGTGTCTGTGGTCAGGATACTCTGACCGAAATCGGTCATATTGTGGCTCAGTTCAACCGGGAGTCTTTTGATACTGAAGTTGATCTTCTCCATCGGCATTGCCACACCGATGATTCCTGTTGACGCTACAAGTACCGATTCAGAGGGGACCTCGAACGCGCACGACACCTCATCCGCCATCGTCTGCGCGTCATGTGCTCCCTGCGGACCTGTCAGCGCGTTCGCATTTCCACTGTTGACAACGATGGCGTGTATGCCGTCCTTTGAACGGATATGCTTTTCGCTCAAGAGGACAGGTGCCGCTTTTGTGATGTTCTGGGTGAACACCCCCGAAGCCACACACGGATCTTTCGCAAAGATGACGCCTAGGTCTTTTTTCTTACGTTTCACACCACTATGAAGGCCTGCGCCTTCGAATCCATCGACTGGAATAATATCATATTTCGGTTTCATAATCGCTCCTATTTCAATCCCATGGTCTCTTCAAGCCCCAAGGAAAGGTTCATATTTTGGACGGCTTGCCCTGCCGCGCCCTTTATCGTATTGTCGATCGCGCAAAACACAAGCACACGGCCCGTTCTTTTATCTACGCTAAATCCTATATCCGCGAAATTCGTTCCAACAACCCACCTGGTTTCGGGCAATCCTTCGATGATCCTTATGAACAGCTTCTCCGAGTAAAACTGATGAAAGGCGTTTTCTACATTCTTGCCGTCCACGCCCTTTTTCAGGGTCGCATATGCGCTGACAAGAAGACCGCTGTGCACTGGGATCAGATGCGGTGTGAACTGTACAATCACAGGTTCGCCTGCGATATCCGACAGGTAGCGTTCGATCTCAGGCGTATGCCTATGTGTTCCAGGAGCATACGCCCTGAAGCTCTCATTCACTTCGCAGTATAAGAGGTCTGTCCTAAGTGTTCTACCAGCACCGCTGACTCCAGATTTAGCATCGATCACGATGCTACCAAGCTCGATCAGGCCCTCTTTCACAAGGGGCATCAGGCTGAGAAGACTCGCCGTCGGGTAGCAACCCGGATTCGAAATCAGCCTGCATCCTTCAATACTTTCCCCAAAGGCTTCCGACAATCCATAAACGGCTTCTTCAAGACCTTCTTCATCTATATGGTCGACCTGATACCACAGGTCGTATTCCTCTTTTGTCAACCGGTAGTCGCCGCTTAGATCGATCACGAGCTTTCCACTCGTCCTAAGCCGTTTGACGTAATCCATGGTTATTCCATGGGGCAGCGCCAAAAAAACGACATCCAGTTCCTCAAGCACTTCAAAAACATGTTCATGGGCACTTAAGACCGGTAGATCATAGCCTCTGAACTCACCGAAGCAAGACTCATAGGATTTGCCTATGTACTGGTTCGATGTCAACACCTTGATCGTCGCAACTGGATGGTTCACCAGTAGTTTGACTAGATTCTTGCCTGCATAACCTGTTGCACCTATCACTGAAACACGCATCGTACCACCTCCGTTCATGAGCATGATTATACATACATTCCGATAAATATGCAATAAGTTTTAAAAAAATATAGAAAAAACGTTTCAGAATGTGTATACTAGTGAAAAATAAGAAAGGAAGCGGTAATAATTATGCATACGATTAATAATTTAATCATTTTAAAAGTCGGTGGAAGCGTCCTCGTCGACGAAAACGTCCGCAAGCAATTCACAACCGATATCCTTACACTTTTAGACCTTAAACAAAAGATGGTCATCGTCCACGGCGGCGGGCCTTTCATCGAAAAGAGATTTGAAAAGCTGCAAATACCTACTGAAAAGCTGGATGGTTACCGGATCACCCCGACTCCTCATTTAAAAGTGATCGAAGAAGTGCTTTTCAACGAAGTTCATAGACAGTTTACAAGCGACTTAAAGGACAAGGGCGTTCCCATCGTCTCTTTCGACACCCCCGTAAAACTCCCTGTGACAGCGTCACCCATTTTCCGCTTCAAAAGGCATGACCTTGGGTTCGTGGGAGAACTGAAATCTGTCGATCAAACAGCTTTCAAGCGTTGGACCGACTCAAGTCTCATCCCAGTTCTCGCCTCGATGGCCTGCGACGAAACCGGACAAGTGTATAACATCAACGCCGACACCATGGCGTCGGCACTGGCCGGACACCTTAGCGCAAAGCTTTTGATCTATGCGACAGACACCGATGGCGTTTATAAAGACATCAAAGACTCAAAGAGCCGTATCAGAAAAATGAACACAGGTCAGGCCCTGGACCTGATCGAAAACGGAAGCCTCAGCGCTGGTATGATTCCAAAAATAGAAAGCTGCATCGACGCGCTTAACACAGGAACCCAAAGAGTCATAATCATTAATGGCAAAAACAAAGATGCGCTTTTAAAGGCTTTCCTCTTCAGTTTGGATGAGGGAACGCATCTCTATCAAGAAGGAGAAAGGCTATGAACCATATGATGAACACCTACACGAGACATCCAATAAATCTTGTCAGAGGACAAGGCATCTGGGTATATGATGAATTTGGTACACCTTACCTTGACTGCGTCAGCGGAGTGGCGGCAAACTCTCTAGGCCATGCGAACGCATCACTCAACGAGGTGATCACAAACCAGATAGGACGATTGACACATGTGTCCAACCTGTACACCACGCCCGAAATGAACCGACTATCAAAGCAGCTCGTTCTTAAAAGCGGCATGAACAGCGTGTTCTTTTCAAATAGCGGCACCGAATCGGTCGAGGCCGCGCTTAAGATCGCCCGTAAGTTCGGCAGTCTCACCGGTAATCAAAAGAATAAGATCCTCTATATCAGCGGCAGTTTTCACGGTCGCACGGTCGGTTCGCTCGCCGTCACGTCAAACGAAAACTACAGGCATCCCTTTCTTCCCCTTGTGACGCATACACTATCCTGTCCCGCAAACGACATCCATTCGCTTACTGATCTGATGGACCATGAAGTCTGCGCGATCATCATGGAACCCATCCAGGGCGAATCGGGCGTACATCCGCTGGATAGAGATTTTATAAAACATGCCAGAACACTTGCCGACAACTATGACGCGCTGCTCATCTTTGATGAGGTACAGTGCGGAATCGGGCGTACGGGCTGCTTGTTCTATTACCAGACATTAGATGTCGCTCCCGATGTGCTCTGCCTTGCCAAAGGGCTCGGTGCAGGCTTTCCGATAGGTGCGACACTGGTCAACAAAAGGGCCGATGTGCTTTCGCCTGGCGATCACGGATCCACCTTCGGAGGCAACCCGCTGGCATGCGCAGTGGCTGAGCATGTTCTATCTACCGTCAGTCATGTCGATTTTTTAAAAAGCGTCGACGAGATGTCCGCGGTACTTAAAGACGGCATTCTCGGGCTGGATTCCCCCTTGATCGATTCCTTGACAGGGGCCGGACTGCTGATAGGCATTCAACTCAAGGTAAAGGCAAGCGAAGTCGTCCGTGAGGCGCTAAAGGAAAATCTGCTTCTGATCGGCGCAGGCCCTACTTGTGTGAGAATCCTTCCACCACTGAATGTGACAAAAGAGGAGTGTCAGGAAATCGTCAAACGCTTGGGAAAGGCACTTGATTCTATAAAGTAAACTAAAAAAGGGATTTACGCAGCGGCAGTCCATCTACCGGCGTAAATCCCTTTTCACTTATTTATGCTTACTTCGCCCTCAAAACGCTTTTGCTAATCCAGCCTTTTAGCGTCGGTATCCACTTCATGTGGTTGACGATACTCTTCAACGTCGAGACGACCTCACTAGCGCCAAGTTCCATCTCGTCCTTGTCACTAGCCTCTATTCCTAGAGCGCGTCTCAAACTGTACTCAAGCCAACCTAGCTTGCCATCACAAGCCGCATAGAGCGCATCTTCGATGTCATCTTTGATTTTAGCGCCACAGCGCCCATAAGCCTCAAGCACCGCTTGAAAGTTCTCTTTAATGAAACCGTCGTCCTCAGTCATCGACCACGAGAGTGCCACTTCAATCAGTTCCACCGTCGGGTTCACAAGCCCAGCCGCCTCCCAGTCGATCAGCATCGGATTTTGACACTTGTCCCAAAGTACGTTCTTGGGATCGAGATCACGGTGACTGACCACCTGATTTTTCTCAAGGTTTTTCTGTGCCTGATTCACTCTTTTTTGTAGCAATTTCAGCACTTCCACCTGCTCAAGATAAGCTTGATGCCAAGAATGACCGCCTGATTTAAGGGCATATGCCGCCCAATCCGATTCGCAAAAGTCATCTTTTCCACTATCGTATTCGCTTGCAAGGTCGCCCATATCAAGAAGATGTATTTTGGCAAGTTCTTCACCCATGACTAGGCATCTGCGATGATCGATGTTCAACTCATTCACTGCACGACCCTCAAACCAATCAAA
The DNA here is from genome assembly GCF_004125825.1 of Fusibacter sp. A1. Classification (NCBI taxonomy): domain Bacteria; kingdom Bacillati; phylum Bacillota; class Clostridia; order Eubacteriales; family Fusibacteraceae; genus Fusibacter; species Fusibacter sp. A1. Next base: position 56,578 of record NZ_QQWI01000003.1, read on the forward strand.
TACCATATAGTGCTGTCCGCCGATCTCATGCATAGCCTTTTCAGCCACTACAAGCGCCGGTAGCGCCTTGATTCCGTTTTCTAGGCAGAGCTTTGTCACCTTCTCTGAAAAGAGATAATGCCCCATCGCAGGTTTTCTTTTCATCACCTGAGGATTGAGCGCCTTGACGGCATAGGTCGCGCTTGCCGTTTCAACCCGATACATCCTATGGAGCAACCCTCCACAAATCCGCTCGGGTTCTGTTAAAAGCTCCCCGAATCCAAGCGCGTAAGACAGCGCTTTAAAATCCAGTCTATACTGATCATTCCCCATAAATCATGCTTCCTTTCACATCAATCGATAAGGTCGATTACCTCGAGCAGGCTCTTTACCGTATAGGTGGGTTTGATGGGATGCTTCCAGGTTTCTGCTGTTCTGTTGATCCAGCAGCTGGCAATTCCCGCCCTGCTCGCTCCGCTGATGTCCGCGGACGAATCACCGATATGCAGCACCTTTTTCGGATCTATCTGATAATAAGCTAAAACCGAATTGAACATCCTGCACTCGGGATCGTTCTTATACGCCCCCACCGCTTCAGAGATGAAGACATGATCAAATTCAAACCGGTCCAGCAGACCATGCACCATGCTGTGGTCCGCATCGCTTACAAGGCAAATTCTGACCCTATCCTTCAATCGGTTAAAAAACGCATGCACGTCTTCATAACTGTCGCAGTAGTTATGCTCCTCAAGGAAAATATCCACCGCCACCTCAGGGTCCGTCTTCAATTCAAACTCCGTCATGATTTCTGTAAAATATTTTAAAAACACCGTTCTGAGCGTGACGAACTGCGAACTATAACTATCGACAGTAAAAAATCCGTTCACAGCCCTTGTGATAAGTTGGTTCTTATAGAAAGCTCCTTTGTCAGGAGTATAGTCCTCACCTAAAATGCGCATCCAGACCGATTTTGTACGCGTGTTGATATCCACAAGCGTCTGAAACATATCAATGCAAATCAAATCGTATTTCATATCAGTACCTCGCTTAGCTGATTTCATCAATTTCCATCCTCATCCATTTTACACTATTTAACTTGATAATACAGCCGTTGGGAGCAGATTGGGCAATAATTTTGAGGCTGTCGTTTTCCACTTTTGTGTTGACTCTCGTGCCACACCAGAGTGTACAATAGTAAGTGACGAACTTAAAGGAGAAAACCATGTATTCAATCGGACAGATTTCCAAACTGGTAAACCTATCAACAGACGCCCTGCGCTACTACGACGAGATCAACCTGCTTAATCCGTCTTATGTGAATAAGAAGAGCAACTACCGCTATTACTCGAAAGACCAGATACAGCAGTTACTGTCGATCATCGAACTGAAGCATCTCGGATTCAGTCTGGATGCAATCAAGCAGCTCATGGACTGCACCGATCCGAAAGCGCTCGAATCCGCATATCGGCTGAAGATGAATCAGATGACAAATGATATCAAGGAAATGCATCAGCTTGCCGACCGGCTAAATAAAAAATTGTCTAACGTGACAGGTTCCGTTGAACCTGTCACAGTGCTGCTTATCGACGATTCCGATTTTATGAGGTTTATGCAAAAGGACATTCTTGAAAAGAACGGCTACAAGGTGGTTGCCGAAGCGGCGGACGCCATGGACGGTATCGCGGCATTCTTAAAACATGCTCCGGACCTTGTCCTGATGGACATCGACATGCCTAAAATGGACGGCATCACAGCGTTAAAAAGACTGATCGAAATCGACTCGACCTGCAGGGTTGTCATGTGCGCGGCTTGCAGTACGCTGCAGACAGTGGTCGATTCGCTCAGCTTAGGAGCCACCGGATTTATCGCTAAGGCCTTTCATGTCGACGATTTTCTAAATACGATCGACGTATCCATGAAGGGTGAGTTCGACACCTCAAGACACATGCTCACAACCCTTTCATACGATAAGACCTTCATGAAAAAACACTCCTATCGCATCTGTACCCAGCACGAAATCGACCGAATAGCACGATCGCATCATTCCTATCAAGCAAACGATTCGGCAAACTTGATCAGGACGAGTTCTGGAACACCGTTGAACGCATGGAGTATCCTCTAATCGAAGCGATCGACGACCAGTACTGCACAGTGACTTTTCTTTATCATGAGGGACAGTCGCCTGTTGAAAACATCGTCCTTCACGGAACAGGCATCGGCTTTGAATACATGAAAAACCGAATGGAAAAAATCGCTGATACGAACATCTGGTACAAGACCTACCGTCTGCCGAACGATATCGAGTTCATCTACTGGATGTCCATAAGCGATAGGCTTGATGATGACAGCGTCTACAGACACAACAACTTCACGTTAGATACGCTCAACCCAAAGACCTTTTTCATGAAAGACGACCCCGAAAAGCCTGTAGGCAAAGACTTTGTCAGCTCCTATGTCAGGATGCCTAAAAATCCAAACAAGGAGTGGACCCAAAAGAACCACAAGGTCCCTGAAGGCGACTTGGAGAAGGTCCTCTTTAAAAGCGAACGCCTCAACAACGAGAGAAGACTCTGGATCTACACTCCCATTGGCATGAAAAGGGACAACTGCCAAGTAAAAAAACTGCTTATTTTGAATGACGGCAACACCTATGTGAATTGGCTGTCTGCAACAAAGGTGCTCGACCATCTGATCCATGCTAAAAAAATCGAGCCCGTCATAGTTGTCTTTGTAAGCTCTACCGCCACAAGGGTGGACGAACTGACCTTCAATGACGAGTATAACGCCTTTTTAACAACTGAGTTGCTGCCCTATATTCAGACCAGGCACCCGGCGGACAGGACAAAAAACGACACCCTCCTCGGTGGATTCAGCCTAGGTGGATTGGCTTCTGCATACGCCTGTCTCAAACACCCCGATGTCTTTGGCAAATGCATCTCACAGTCCGGTTCGTTCTTCTGGAAGGATAGCACGTACAAGCAGGATGAATGGCTGCTCGACCAGTACGAAAAACACCCACCGCTTGCAGTCGAATTTTACATCACCTACGGAATACTTGAGAACACACCGATCGCCAAACCGACGCTTATCGAATCCAACGAGCGTATGATCTCCATTTTGAAAGCTAAGAACTACAAAGTAACCAGCGAGGTATTCAGGAGCGGTCACGATTATCTAAACTGGGGTGAGACCTTCGCAAGCGCCATGATCGCACTGATTGCATCGGACAGATAGATTTTCCATTCAAAGCATGAAGTCAAATCAAATATTTATGATGAGACCCCAAAGAATTTGGTATAATAGGCTTAAGTAATAATACGTATAGGAGCCTACTCATGGAAAATGTGATTTCAAAAGAAGTAAATAGACTGATTGATTATAAATTCTCACTCCTTGTAAACTCATTTGTAAACACAAATCATTTGTCTAAGACAGATTTTATCAATCATTCTTTCGATACCGTATTTGACCTAATCGATGAAGCCCAAAAAGGATCCTATTATGAACTGATCGGCGATCATTACGTACCCATCGCTTCAAAAGGATATGACCTCAATTTATTGAACCAACTCAAATTTACAAAATACGACGCCTTCATCGACTACAAAAGCCCAGACAACCAGTTGATAGACGCCTATGAGATAAAAGTCACAAAACGCGACGACGCACGCTTTTCTAAAGAAATGCTCGACATCTTCAAAGCGCTGGGCACCTACGAAAACTATATCTCCCTGTATGCGCCGATAAAACTCAGCAGTGAGAAAATCGGTGTCATCTGCCTTGAAAACTTTAGCGGAGTTCCCTTCACAGAACAGTCGAAGATGCTTTTAAAACTATTCGCACAACAGTTTTCAAACATCTACACGCTAAAGCACTATCAGGAGCAGTCCGACATAAGGTATCAGAACATCACAAACGTCCTTGTCAACGCTATCGAGGTCAAGGATTCCTATACGGTAGGCCATGCCAACAGAGTGCAGGAGCTTTCGCTTAAGATCGCTTCAAAAATTAAGTTGTCGGACGAGCGGATCAACGTTCTTAAAAACGCCGCCATCCTTCACGATGTGGGTAAAATAGGAATTCCCACCGAAGTCCTGATTAAACCTGCAAAATTGACCGACCAGGAATACAAGACCATCCAGGAACACCCCTTGCACGCTCAAAAAATTCTAAGCGGCATCGATGGTTTTGCAGAAATCGCGGAGTTGGCCTATTGCCACCACGAACATTATGACGGCACCGGTTATCCCAGAGGCCTTAAAAACGAACAGATCCCATTCGAAGCACAAATCATTCAAATCGCTGATGTGTTCGATGCGATGACCTCCGAAAGAGCTTATCGTCAGGCATTTTCGGTAGAAAAGGCACTCGCTGTCCTGATCGAGGAAAAAGGTCGCCAGTTTCATCCAGAGCTGGTCGATATCATGATCGAACTTAACCAAGATGAACGCTAAATAAAAACCGCATCTTAATCGAGATGCGGTTTTTTGCTTATGTTTTATCACTTGCTTTGAATATCACACTGACCCAATCCTATATTTCCCAAATATCTCTCTAATAATCCATCCGCTCTCAATACTGCTTGTTTTATTGTCTAATTTTTACTATCAAGCAACTTGATTTATAGTCGTCGTAATCCCCTAAGTAATTGACCAGTTTTTTCTCTTCTAGCGCAACAATTCTATTGCACATGCGATTGATGAAGTATCTGTCATGTGAGATGAAAAGCAGCGTGCCTTTAAAGTCAGCCAGTGCCGATTCGATGCTTTCTATAGCTTCAATGTCCAAGTGATTTGTAGGCTCATCAAGGATGATTGTGTTCACGTTTTCAAAAAACAACTTGCTCAGCTTTAAACGAATTCGCTCACCACCGGAGAGGTGCCTTATCTTTTTATGGACATTGCCACCGTAAAACATGAATCGAGCCAGGTGTTCCCTCGCTTTTCCTTCTAGCACCTTCAAGTCATCGCAAAAGCATTCCAGTACCGTATCGTTCTCGTCCTCAAAAACAAGGTTTTGCGGCAAATAGGCGATTTTCGTACTCGCACCCAGCCTGATTTCTCCCTTATCCTGTTCAAGTTCATTCAGAAGCATTTTGACAAAGGTGCTTTTACCGCTACCGTTGGGGCCGATGAGCGCCACTTTATCGCCGTACATAACATGCATGTTGGCGTGTTCAAATAGGACCCTGTCCCCGAACTTCTTGCAAAGGTCAGTCACTTCGATTACCGAGTTTCCAGACCTTGAACCAGACGCAATATCCAGTTGCATGGTCCGATTTTGGGTTTTCACCTTTTCAACTTTTTTCATCTTGTCTAGCTTGATCTCCAGACTCGCGGCACGCTTGTTGAACTTTGAATTGTCAGCTTTATCAGCCCAGCGTTTCAATTCTTTAATGCTTCCCTTGATTTGCGAGATTTCCTTGCTATGCTGTTTGTACTTGTTGGACTGAATAAGCCTTTCTTCCTCTCGCTGCCTGATAAAGTCGGTATAGTTTCCATGATAGGTTTTACACCGTTTGTCACTCAGCGCTACAATCTTGTTTACGGTCTTATCTAAAAAGTATCTGTCATGAGATACAATAACGACAATCCCCTTATAGCTGTTAATAAATGTTTGCAACCATTCAACCGACTCCATGTCAAGATGGTTGGTCGGTTCGTCGAGCAGCAGCACGTCGGGTGTCTCAATGAGGAGTTTTCCTAAAAGGACGATCTTCTTCTCGCCACCGCTCAACCTTTCGAAGGCGCTACTTAAAAACTCATCGTTGAACTTGAGCCCTGTGCAGACTTTCTTTAGTTTTTCCTCGGTCTCATAACCGCCTTTCACTTCGTATTCCTGGGTAAGCCGGCTATAGTTTTCAAGGGTCCTTGTCAGTTCCACATCCTTCAAGTGTGTCATCTCACCCTCTAGCCGTCTTAGCTGAGCTTCCAGCTCTAAAAGGGCTGAAAAGCTTGAATTCAGAACATCATAAACGGTCTCACCGCTATCGAACTTTGGAACCTGTTCCAAATAGGCCGTGCTAGTATTTTTTGTGACCTTCACCCATCCCTCATCGTAACCCGGTGGCACGGGAGCATAAGGGTAACCCGCACAGTGCCTCAACTGTATCATTCCTGCTATCAGTTTCAGTATCGTTGTTTTCCCGGTACCGTTATTTCCTACAATACCGACTCTTTCAGCCCCTGTTATGTGAAAACTGACTGTATTGAACAAAAGATGGGCATCTAAAAACTTTTTCACCTGATCAAATCTAATTTCGTGCATCATAAACCTACTTCCTTGCATTCCTCAATAACTGTGTCACTAAAAAAGTATCATTTTCCAAAGAAGATAGACACCTCATCTTCTTATCTAGGTAGAAGTTGAGGTCCATTCACCAACCTTTCAAAATATGACACTTGCGTTACATGATTACTCACTTTATTGAAGAATTATCCATATCGGTCTATGATGAATTTAACATAACAAAGGAGGACCCCATTTTATGCTAAGATATGTTATTACTGCGTAGCAAAAGCTATCGCGTAAATTGAATAGGTTGTAACAACCAAATGTCAGTAAAGATAGCTTTTGCAAATCCTTAAATCAGTCACATTACATTTAGGAGGCGCAGATGAGCTATACCAATGCAAAACAAATATTACCAGACGAGATTATTGAACTCATTCAGAATTATGTCGAAGGTGAATACTTATATATCCCTAAAAAAGCGGATAACAGAAAAGCTTGGGGGGAAAACACGAAGACAAGGAATGAGCTTCATACGCGAAACTCGAGTATCTACAAGGACTATATCGAAGGCTTAAGCACCGCTGAACTTGCCGATAAATACTATCTGTCGATAAAGAGCATTCAACGTATCGTTCTAAACCTAAAGAAGTCATCTTAAACCAACGCTTGCCGTTGGTTTTTTATTGCGCTTTAAACGCCTATAACTTGATTCATAAACAAACATGAGGTCGTATCTTCACCCTACCAGCCCTATACTTAAGCTATCAAGAATACGAAAGGAGCGCACATTTATGCTTAGAGAGATCTCAATTGCATAGCAAAGGCTATGCATAGATAGATAAATTATTTATGAATAGCCTTTGCTTTCCCTAATGTAACTTTAGTTTCTACACAAAATTAGGAGAATGCATATGAGCTATTTGAACACTGTAACATGGACCATCGAACCGCTGGCATTGCCAACCGTTATCAAGACTTGCTCCAAATGCGGGCACAAGGCCACTTTTGTCAATACTGAAAAGTTCAGAGTCAACGCAAATAAAATGAGTCTGGATATCTGGTTGATTTACTGCTGTGAAAAGTGCAAGTCGACTTATAACCTCACCGTCCACGAACGTATTAGTCCGCAAGAGATGCCCCTTACCATGCTTGAGCGTTTTATGGGCAACGACTTGCAGTTAGCAAGAGAGGTGGGCTTTGACTCGATACTCCATCAAAAGAACAAAGTGCACCTCGACCTTGCATCCGTACCCTTTGACATTACAGGAGAGATGGTGAACTTGGATGCCCCCGGCATGATAGAGTTAAAGTGCCCTTTCAATTTAGGGCAACGCGTCGACAAAATCTTGAGTAAGAAATTGAACGTCTCAAGATCAGTCATCAAGCGGCTGCATGAGTCTGGAAAGTTAACCGGTCCCAAAGCAAAAGGATTGCTGAATGAAAAGGTCAAGTCCGATAGGTCTTTGAGGATTTCAATTAATACCATGAAAGCAATTGGTTAAAGCGCTTGCTGAAATAAAAAAGCACAAGATACTTGATGTCTTTCATCAAAATCTTGTGCTTTTAAGTTCTCCATGTCATAGTCAACCACACAATTCAGAATCGGTTTGTTCATCATAAATAAAATATTCCAGAACTTTAATACTAATTACTTTAATTGTAAAAATGAGCTTTCAAAGATACAATATAACTCATAAGGGAAAAACTACGTCCTATAATTTCAAGGAGTTGCAATATGAAAAATTTAGAAAAAACACTATTGTATCATGAGCTATCAATGACTTATAGCGATACTTCAAAGATTCAAAAATATGATTTACCCAGTGGTTATCACTATGAGTTTTATCGTCCTGGCGATGAGGAAGAATGGGTGGAAATTCAAATGGAATCAGGTTCTATTTGCAATTCCAAAAAAGCTTTGGAATATTTCCATGCTTTCTTTGATTATTTTAAGGTTGAATTAGATAAACGTTGTTTTTTTATAGTTAATGATAATTATGAAAAAATAGCAACCGCAACCATTTCTTTATTGGAGAATAATGAAGATGAGTATGAAGCCACAGTTGATTGGGTTGCCATAAAAAGCGAATATCAAGGGAAGGGTTTATCAAGACCGTTGATATCAAAGCTTTTGGAAGTTGCTAATAATTTAGGTCATGATAAATTAATGTTGCACACACAAACGCATACTTGGTTGGCAGCCAAATTATATCTAGATTTTGGCTTTGAACCATACAATATGACGAATGGTTCAGAAGGATGGCAAATATTGAAAAAGCTTACTAACCATCCTAAGCTAAAAAATATTTCTTCGATAAGTAACGATAAGATGTTTTCAAAACTTGCACTATTAATAGATGAGAAGCTAAGTACTATGTTTGAAAAAGATTATTCCTATTCCATTTGGTATAAAAATGGTAGAAACGATGTTTACGTATATTGTGATGGAAAAGAATATGAGTACAAATATTATGAAAAACAAGAGGCTATTGAATTAGAAGTGATTTGATATAAAAAGGTGAAACATGAAATTGCAATTCTTAATATCTGATGTTTTCAACTAAATCAGAATTCTTCTTTTCAATGCTTTAATAAAAATGCTCAAGAAGTGAGATATTCATTCAAAATCATCTGACACGTACTACAAAAAGGCGAAGGTGGGTTATTTTCATCAAATTGAACGATTTCACTAAAATGACTATTATCTATAAATGATGAAACATCTTGTACATATCCTTTAACAGTTCCCATAGTCATCTCATTAACATGGTTTTCAAAGACAATATTCAAGTCACCTAAATAGTCAGTGGTCACTAGGTTAAGATTTGTCTGTTCCAAGCAATACCGTACTGCAGTTTCCAACACACTTTCGTTGATCCTTGTAGGACCTGCAGGCAACTCCCAATAACCACTTTTTCTGTTTTTGAAAAGTAGAACACCACTATCAGTTATTGGCAGTATAAAGACTACATCTATATTTTTTTTGATATACATATGAACATCTCCTTGTATATGAAAGCAAATCAAGCGACTCCTTATATCTCTTCTTTCAGTACGCTATATTCTCGAAAACAGTTTTGGGAACTGTTTTTAATACTTCTTTTGCTATTGTTGTTTTCCCTACTCCATTTGGTCCACATATGAATATCAGCTTTTTCATAAAGTAATTCTCCTTTCGGTTCCTGATCATCTATGAAGATACACACACGATACCGCTTTAAAGGAAGAGGCATGCCTATACCATTTGCATTCCTCAAGGGTAGTCAATACAAATATGTTACGCTCATCAATTTGGCACCACTTCTCACGAAAACACTTTATGATTGGTTCAACATATACAAATCCCTCTTCAATGTAAGCATTAATAATGTCTTGGGCTTTTTCAGTCTCTTGGTATTCACTCCATATTGTAGCAGCTCTCATGAAACATTCTTCGAAAACCCTAAACCAGGAAGTAGCAGACGAATCCCATGCATACAGATAATCTATCATTTGCCTGTGAATCGGCGTCAGTAACTCAACTTGTCCGTGTATCTCTGGCTTACACGCTACAAGTGCGTCCTTAAAGTAATGATGTAAGTATTCGCAACCCTGTATTGGTACTTTGAGAGAAATGTAAAATCGGATCGCTTATCACGCCTTGGGGTTAAAGTATTTACCAGCTACTTTGAACTGCCGTTATGGCGTATCTTATTATTTTGCTCATTCAAGCTGTAGAAAATGTTACACAAAAACACGTCGAAAAGTACAAGGGCATCCACGTTCCTCCAACTACAAAACCCTTCTATCCAAAACCACCCTATCCATAAAAAAAGGTGCACCATATCGGTACACCTCAGTTTCTATTCCACTGTTACCGACTTAGCCAAGTTTCTTGGCTTATCCACATCGTTGCCGCGGTTTAGGGCAACATAGTAGGCAAGGTACTGCATTGGGATTACTGATAAGAGCGGAGCTAGAAGGTCATCGCATTTTGGAATGTAGATGACTTCGTCGGCAACGCTTACGATGCTCTTGTTTCCTTCTTGTGCGATTGCCACCACGTAGGCACCACGCGCTTTTACTTCTTTGATATTGCTTACGGTTTTTTCGTATAGTTTCGACTGTGTGGCAAGGGCGATTACCAGTGTTCCCTTTTCAAGCAGTGCGATTGTGCCGTGCTTTAGCTCGCCAGCAGCGATTGCAAAGGAGTTGATATAGCTTAGCTCTTTAAGTTTTAAAGAGGCTTCCATTGCGATGTCCACATCGGCTCCTCTCCCCATAAAGAAGACGCTGTCGTTGTTGAACTGTTCTGATGCGACCTTTTGGATCTGCTTTTCTGTTTCTAGTGCGTCGGCAGTCAAGGCTTCCATTCCGCTTAGTTTTTCAATCCATGTCTTGTACTGTACATCGTCCACGTTGCCATTGAGTGAACCAAGGTGCAGCCCTAGCATGTAGAAGGCCATCAGTTGGGTTGTGAAGGCTTTTGTAGAAGCGACGCCTATCTCAGGACCTGCCCAAGTATAGAACAGGTCGTCTGAATCCCTAGCGACTGACGAGCCAACTACATTGACGATGGATAGGACTCTTGCGCCCAGTCTTTTCGCTTCTCTTAGCGACTGCAGGGTATCGAGTGTTTCTCCCGATTGTGACACTGCGATAAAGAGCGTGTTCTCATCGACAAAAGGCTCGCTGTATCTGAATTCGGACGCGACTTCTACCGATACTGGAATTTTAGCGATTTTTTCTATGGCGTGTTTGCCGATCAGTCCTGCGTGGTATGCGGTACCGCATGCAACGATATAGACTTTATTGATCTTTCTAAGCATTTCTGGTGTTAGGTGGATATGTTCAAAATTGAATTTACCCTCACTGTTGATTCTTCTGTGTAGCGTATCGTGAAGTCCTTTTGGCTGTTCATGGATCTCTTTTAGGGTAAAGTGCTCGTAACCTTCTTTTTCTGCCGATTCTGCATCCCAAGTCACTTCGAAGATGTCACGCTGAACCGGTTGTCTGAAAGCGTCGAATATTTGAACGCTATCTCTTTTTAGGATCACCACCTCATCATTTTCGATCAGGTATACCTGTTTTGTGTATTTGAGTAGCGCAGGAATATCCGATGCGATAAACTGTTCGTGCTCTCCAAGTCCGACCACAAGCGGGCTGTCTTTTCTTACTGCGATCAGTTCGTCAGGGTGGTTCTTGCTTACAACACCAATCGCATAGGCGCCTTCCATTCTGTCTATCGCGCTGTATACGGCATCCACCAGGTTGCCTTCGTAGTAATAATCAATTAGGTGGGCGATGACTTCTGTATCCGTTTCAGATTGGAACACGATCCCCTTTTCAGCAATCAGCCATTCCTTGATCTGCGAGTAGTTTTCGATAATACCGTTATGGATGACTGCGATATCACCTGCGACATTCGTATGCGGGTGCGCGTTCAGGTCTGACGGCTCACCGTGAGTGGCCCATCTTGTATGACCGATACCGATATGGCTGTCCATCGAAAGCGGCTCGATATGGTCCGCCAGATTTTGAAGTCTTCCCTTATACTTGTGTACTTCTAGGTTGCTGCCGTTCAAAATAGCGACTCCCGCAGAGTCGTACCCTCTGTACTCGAGTTTCGCAAGTCCTTCAAGAAGAACAGGAACTGCGTTTCCTACACCAATATAACCAACTATTCCACACATATTATTCACCTCTAGTATTTGACTGTTTCGTATATACCCACCACGGCGATGGATAATAAAAAAGCCTTCAGCAGGCTGAAGGCATTAAAAAAAGCGGCACAATATGCCACTTTACACACGCAAAAATGCGCACGAAGAAACTTTGCTTAAGTTGTCTCAGCTAACCTAGGTATTGTCTCTGTGATTGCTCACAGGTTTTGACCTGTCGTTAACGGCACTGAGTTGCCGCAGGGTACCCGCCGAACTTTCGATAAACCCTGTCCTCGTCCCCCACTGTACATATTATCTATCATCACTATCTGACAAATAACTCATAACCAGTGGATCTGGCGCTTGAAATGAAATTGTAAGTTTCTTGTATTTTCTCACCTCCTGTTTTGACAGTATACCATAAGTAGGCCGACCAAAACCAAAATTCATAAAAAATTCATCAAAAAGTAATGTAGGAGCGTAAAACGCCCCTAGTAGCCACTCTATTTGTAAACATCCTCGATCACTTTGATAAGCGTGTCGCAGTGCTGTCTGATCACTTCAAGATTAGATCCTTCGAGCATGACCCTGACAAGCGGTTCTGTACCAGACGCTCTGATCAGCAGTCTGCCATCGTTGCCTAAGGCCTTTTCCACCGCGTCGATCTCCGTTTTTATTTCAGGACGGTCCAGGATCTTATGTTTTTCGTCATTTGGCACATGCGTGTTTTTCATTATCTGAGGATACACTGTCATGATGCTGGCAAGCTCAGACATTTTCTTGCCGCTTTCCTTAAGTACCGTCGCAAGATGCAGCGCCGACAAGAGGCCGTCACCAGTGGTGTTGTATTCAAGCATGATCACATGCCCGGACTGTTCGCCGCCGATAGAGTATCCGCCTTCTTTCATCGCTTCAAGCACGTATCTGTCGCCCACTTGTGTTTTAACCGATTTCAGATTCACCGATTCAAGCGCCTTGTCAAAGCCCATATTGCTCATGACTGTCGACACTACGGTATCATGCTTGAGCTTACCCTGACCAGCAAGCGCCTTTGCGATGATGACCATGATCTTGTCGCCGTCTACCTCTTCGCCGTTCTCATCGACTGCAAGCATACGGTCGGCATCGCCGTCAAAGGCAAGACCAAGATCCGCTCCGACTTCTTTTGTCAGCCTAGCCACTTTATCAAGATGCGTCGAACCGCAGTCCTTGTTGATGTTAAGCCCGTCCGGATGGTTGTTGATCACGACGACTTCAGCGCCAAGTTCCCTTAAGGTGCTCGGTGCCACTTCAAAGCTCGCCCCGTTAGCGCAGTCCATCGCTATCTTAAGACCTGTCAGGTCTCCTGTGACGGTTTCTTTCACTTTTGTCGCATAGACATGATTGGCCTCAAAATGGTGGATACGTCTACCGACCTTGGTGCCGCCGATTTCTTGCTCGTACTCGATGGCTCCGCTGATAAGACCTTCGATCTCATCTTCTTGCTCGTCAGTAAGTTTGAATCCGTTACCGCTGAAAAACTTGATTCCATTGAACTCCACAGGATTGTGGCTCGCAGAAATCATCACACCGGCATCCGCATTGTAGTGCTTGATCAGATGCGGTATAGCAGGCGTCGGTGTAACCCCGACAAGATATGCGTCGCAACCGGCCGACATGATCCCCGCCATCAGGGACGCTTCAAGCATATAACCCGATACGCGCGTGTCTTTACCGATAACGATACGAGCGCCCTTCTTGCCTTTTGACAACACATACGCGCCGTATTTTCCTAATTTAAAAGCTAGCTCCGAAGTCAGTTCCACGTTAGCAACGCCCCTAACCCCGTCAGTACCAAATAATCTACTCATTGATAACTCCCTATTCTAATCGATTGATATTATACTTCCAGTTGTAACATTCATCCTTCTAATTATAACGTTTATCCCACCATTTTAAAAGCGCAGAAAATTTGGTCGTTTGGTAACCGTCAGAAGTAGCTATTCTTTATGTCCTTGTACGGGTAGGCTTTATGTCTACCCACCCTTAAAACAGTTTTTAGCATTTATTCAATTCGTGTCTCAGTGCCCTCAGAAAGCGCAGCGTCTCACCATAGTGGACATTTGAAATACTGACAAGCGTCTGATGCTATCTTAGATATGCGACTAAAGCCTTGCAACAAAAAATTCTCCGTGTGGTTTTCAAATTAAAAGCTCTTCCCCCTCACCAAACACCCCATCCCCGCCAATCAAAAAGAACAGCCGAAATCGGCTGTTCCTTTATTTGCTGCGAATTTTATGAAACGAGCGCAGCTCCTCGTGTGAGGGCTTCTTCATTCATTGGTAGCAAGTGAGCTTTAGAAGGACCGAACACTTTTTTAAGTGCTTCGATGATCGTTTCTTGCTTTACCGCACCAGTTAGTTTGATGTAGGCGCCAAGCATTACCATGTTGGCAACTTTTGCGTTACCTAGTTCAAGCGCAACTTCGTTTGCTGGAATGTAGTAAGCTGTAACATCGTCACGTGATGTCTTTTGTTCGATGAGCGAACTGTTGATCAGTAGCGATCCTCCAGTTTGAACATCGGTTTCGAACTTTGTAAGTGAAGGCAAGTTCATCACGATAGCGCATGTCGCGTTGTTCGTGATTACTGGAGAGCCGATAAGGCTTTCGCTTACGATTACGTTACAGTTGGCAGTACCGCCACGCATCTCAGGGCCGTATGAAGGCAACCAAGACACTTGCTTTCCTTCGATCATGCCAGCGTATGTCAAAAGCTGACCCATCGACATGATACCTTGTCCACCGAATCCGGACATGATTACTTTTTCATTTAGCATATTACTTTTCCTCCCCTGGTGTTCTGAAGTTGCCTAGTGGATAGTAAGGAATCATGTTCTCTTCTAACCATTTTAGCGAGTCAACAGGGTTAATACCCCAGTTTGTCGGGCAAGTAGAAAGTACTTCTACCATTGAGAAGCCTTTGCCATCAAGCTGATATTGGAAAGCATTTTTGATCGCTTTTTTCGCTTTTCTGATCGCTGCAGGACTGTGAACCGATACACGCTCGATGTAAGCCGCGCCTGGAACTGTCGCAAGCATTTCAGACATTCTAAGAGGCATTCCCATGCCTTCAACCGTACGACCAGCTTGAGCAGTTGTCGCCTTTTGACCGATTAGAGTCGTTGGAGCCATTTGACCGCCTGTCATACCGTAGATCGCATTGTTTACAAAGATCGTAGTGATGTTCTCTGATCTGTGCGCAACGTGTACGATTTCAGCAGTACCGA
Organism: Fusibacter sp. A1; assembly: GCF_004125825.1. Classification (NCBI taxonomy): domain Bacteria; kingdom Bacillati; phylum Bacillota; class Clostridia; order Eubacteriales; family Fusibacteraceae; genus Fusibacter; species Fusibacter sp. A1. The sequence goes on from NZ_QQWI01000003.1 coordinate 71,700, forward strand.
TTGAAGCCAAGTCGCCATCACCTTGGTACGTGAATACGACATTGTTTGGTTTTACTCTTTTGATACCTGTTGCAACTGCAGGAGCTCTACCGTGAGCGGCTTCGTGCATGTCGCAGTTGAAGTAATCGTAAGCAAGAACCGAGCAACCAACTGGAGCTACACCGATTGTATCGCCAAGGACATCAAGTTCTACAAGTACTTCTGCAACTAATTTATGGATAACACCGTGTGTACAGCCAGGGCAGTAATGCGTTTGAACATTTACTAAACCTTCTGATCTTTCATATACCATAGCCATTATTTTGCACCTCCAACCATACTTCTAAGTTTTTCTTCAATCGCTTCTGGAGTTGGAATCATACCACCCGAACGACCGTAGAAGTCTACTGGTAAACGGCCTTCGTTTACGATTCTGATATCATCGATCATTTGACCCATACTCATTTCAACACAAAGAATTGATTTTGCTGTCTCAGGATACTCAGCAAATGCTTTCTGTGGGAAAGGCCATAATGTGATCGGACGAATAAGACCGACTTCGATGCCTTCTTCTTTAAGTGCAACAATCGCATTTTTAACGATTCTTGATGTCGTACCGTATGCTACACAAACAACTTCCGCTTTTTCCATGTTGAACGTTTCAAAGCGTTGCTCGTTTTCTTTCATTGTCGCGTATTTAGCAGTAAGACGAATATTGTGGTCTTCAAGCTGCTCTGGCTTCAAGAAAAGTGAGTTGATGATATTCGGTTTTCTTTCGCCTTTTGTTCCTGTAGTCGCCCAAGGTTGCGCAGGCAAGTCCATTTTAGGTGCTGGTCTGAACTCGATCGGTTCCATCATCTGACCGATCATACCGTCACCAACTACCATTACAGGGTTTCTGTAGTAATCCGCTTTATCGAATGACTCTTGAACAAGGTCAACCATTTCTTGCAGGTTACCTGGAGCATAAACAAGCAGTTTGTAGTCGCCGTTACCGCCGCCACGAGTAGACTGGTTGTAGTCCGATTGTGCCGGTTGGATACCGCCAAGACCAGGACCGCCACGAACGATGTTGACGATGACACATGGAAGCTCAGCGCCTGCGATATACGAGATACCTTCTTGCTTAAGCGCGATTCCAGGTGATGAAGATGAAGTCATCGTACGGACACCACATCCTGCAGCACCGTAAACCATGTTGATTGCAGCGACTTCTGATTCGGCTTGAACGAATACTCCGCCGTTTTTAGGCATTTCTCTTGACATATATTCAGGAATTTCATTTTGCGGTGTTATCGGGTAACCGAAGAACGCTTTACAGCCTGCTCTAATCGCAGCTTCACTAATTGCTTCGTTACCTTTCATCAATACTTTAGACATATTAGGCCTCCCCCACTAAAATCTTTCAACTGTGATAACAGAATCTGGACACATGATCGCACAGTTACCACAACCGATGCATTTATCCATCTCTACAACTGTAGCTGGATGATATCCTTTTGCATTAATATTTTTAGTATCCATTGTGATGATTTTTACCGGGCACGCCGTTGTGCACAGTTCACATCCTTTACAGATGTTTTGATCGAATGTTACTTTGCCTTTTGCCACGCTAATTACCTCCTAAACGTTATTGGTCACGTTTTCATTTATCAAAAGCTACATCCATGCGTCACGCATGTACATGTTTATGCTGAGCAGTTCCCCTTCTACTTGACTAGGGAGCACTTCAGCAACACTAGGAATCGCAGATGTATATACAATTGGAATCTCTAGTTTTTTTGCAGCTTGTTGAATCACTTGTTGTCCATGCATCACATGGTCGACTGTCGTTTCACGGAGCATGTGTGTGTTGTTGATGATGCCTGTCACTTTCACTCCGACTGTCGACTCTATCGCTTTGATATGCATGATGATCCCATCCACGCTTTGCGTTTCAGGCCTGCTGCAGTTGACCACTGCGAACATATCGTAGTCGCCTTCCACAAGGTATTTTTTGTATCTAGCCATCACTCTCGCTCCGGCAGCATCACCACCGACATCGAGAACCACATTGTAATCCTTGTTCTGTAGCGGACCGAGAATGCCTGGGTCCATGGAAGGCAGATCGAAATTGACGCCATTTCCCATGATACTCGATATGACAGTCACCCCTGCCTCTTCCATGATTTCATGCCGTTCTCTGGATCTGAAGTAGGGATTGACCACATCAAGATCTGCGATCGCTACCTTCTTATCGCTTTGTTTAGCTAGTTTAATCGCGTAATTTACAGAAAACTCTGTTTTACCGCTACCGTAATGTCCAATTATCACTCTGATTCTTGCATCGTTAATCATTTTAAGCCCTGCTTTCTATTCTACGTCAAGGTGTATCATTACGTTGTTATCGTAGAAAACACTACCAACAATTTGCCGATACATTCATACTCGCTAATGAACTAGCAGTAAACCTTAGCCTCTTCTTCACCCTTAAGCACGCGAAGTCCCCCAAGAGCAAGTGCTGACATCTCATCCTCACCTGGGTAGATGATCACTTTGCCTAAGAATTCGATATGTTCCTTGATCCAACCTGTAAGCACTTGACCATATGCTAGTCCGCCAGTCAGGATAATCGCATCGATGTCGCCTTTTAAGACTGCTGCGCACATGCCGATTTCCTTAGCTACCTGATACGCCATCGCCTCAAAGACAACTTTTGCGTTCTCGTCGCCGGCTTCGATCATTTTGATCACGTCTCTACCGTCATTTGTATTCAGGTAAGCGACAAGACCGCCTTGACCTTTGATCAGCTTTTTGATTTCGCCATGCGTGTATTTTCCTGAGAAGCAAAGTTTAGCAAGATCGCCAACCGGTAATCCACCGGAACGCTCAGGTGAAAACGGACCGTCACCATCAAGTGCGTTGTTGACATCTACCACTTTACCTTTTCTATGGGCACCCACTGAAACACCGCCACCCAAATGAGCTACAATAAAGTTGCACTCAGTATAGGCTTTGCCCATCTCGTCAGCCGCACGTCTTGCAACAGCCTTTTGGTTAAGTGCGTGGAAGATAGACTTTCTTTCAATTTCAGGCATTCCAGAAATTCTTGCGACATCTTGCATCTCGTCTACTACAACAGGGTCGACGATGAATGCAGGGATATTTAGGTTTGATGCGATCTCATTGGCAATGATGCCGCCTAGGTTTGATGCATGTTCACCTAGAACGCCAACTTTTAAGTCCTCGATCATTTCAGGAGTTACTCTATAGGTACCGCCGGCGATTGGCTTTAATAGACCGCCTCTACCGACTACAGCGTTTAATTTTGTCAAATTGATTCCCGCTTCGTTTAACGCGTCGAGAATCACTTGCTCTCTAAAATCATATTGGTCGAAAATCTTGTCGAATGCGTTGATTTCTTCTGTCTGATGTCTCAAAGTCGTTTCGAACACTTCTTTATCGTTGTCGTAAATCGCGATTTTTGTAGATGTCGAACCTGGATTTATCGCTAATATTCTAAAAGTTTCCATCATCTAGTACCCCTTTACTTAGCTGCCATCAATACGCCAAGAGCGATTGAATTTAATTTTGCATCGTCTGAATCCGCACGTGAAGTTAAAATTACAGGTGCTTTCGCTCCAACAATCACACCCGCACTTCTGGCATCTGTCAAGAAGCCAAGCGTCTTGTAAAGGATGTTTCCACCTTCAATGTTAGGAGCAAGTAGGATATCGCAGTCTCCTGCCGCCGGGTGGTCGATTTTCTTAAGCTTAGCCGCTTCTTTAGAAACTGCATTGTCAAGAGCGAATGGACCGCCTACCACACAACCTGTCAGTTCGCCTCGTTCGTTCATCGCAACAAGTTCACCCGCATCGACGGTCGCCGGCATTTTAGGATTCACTTTTTCTTTTGCACAGATCACGCCGACGTTCGGCACCTCGATGTCAAGGGCGTATGCCACTTGAAGTGAGTTTTCTATGATCTGCTTCTTAGCTTGCAAGTCAGGGGCGATATTCATCGCAGCGTCTGTAACTAAAAGTAGCTTATGGTATTTAGGCACATCGAAAAGTGCTACGTGAGAAAGAACATTGCCTGTTCTTAAACCGACTTCCTTATTGAGCACCGCTTTTAAAATCACAGCTGTATCTACAAGACCTTTCATCACCATCTGCGCTTTGCCTGATGATACAAGCTCAACTGCTTTAAGCGATGCATCAGCCATATCTGCGATATCGATGATCTCATACTCGCTAAGATCCACTCCGACTTCGCTGGCGCGTGCTTCGATTTCTGTCTTGTCACCTACAAGAATCGCTTTTACGATCCCTTGCGCTCTCGCACCGTCAACAGCCTTAAGAACATCACTGTCCTGAGCCACTGCTACTGCCACTGTTTTAGGTCCACGTTCTCTTGCGACTTTTAGCAAATCATCAAATGATGTAATCATGCTTTAACCTCATTTTCATATATCTTAACAGGATCTTCACCTGTTACCGTTCTTAAGTAACCTTCATTTAACGCTGTCATTTCATCTTCGCCCGGCTTAACGATCACAGGCGCCATGAAACCGACATGTTCTTTAATATAGTCAGTCAGGTACTTCGAGTAAGCGACTCCACCAGTGAGTACGATCGCATCGATATCGCCTTTAAGAACAGTGGCCATCGCCCCGATCTCTTTTGCGATCTGATATCCCATCGCCTCAAAGATAAGCTTCGCATTCTCATCTCCATTTTCAATCATCTTAAGGACTTCTCTCGCGTCATTCGTTCCAAGATATGCCACAAGACCGCCTTTACCTCTTAATTTAGGCTTTAGCATGTTCATCGTGTATTCTCCCGAATAGCACATTCTGACGATGTCGCCAACCGGTAATCCACCTGCGCGCTCTGGCGAGAAAGGACCCATTTCATTGGCATTGTTCGCATCGATCATCTTACCCTTTTTGACAGGAACCACAGAAATCCCGCCACCCAAGTGAGCGACAACCATGTTCAACGTTTCAAAAGGTCGCCCTAAATCGCTTGCGACATTGTGTGAAATCGCACGTACATTAAGTGCGTGTAACAATGATTTTCTCTCTATATCCGGCATACCAGATACTCTGGCTACCGGTTCGAACTCATCCACCGCCACAGGGTCTACGATATAAGCCTCTACACCTTCAACATCTGCGATAGAACGAGCGATGATTCCGCCTAAGTTTGAAGCGTGCTCGCCTTGAACTCCGATTTCCAAATCTTTGATCAGTGCCGGTGTTACTTTGTAAGTACCCGATGGCATAGGCTTCAATAATCCACCCCTACCAACTACGGCTTTTAGTGAAGTAGTCGGATAACCTTCTTCCGCCATCCACTCTAAAATCATGTCTCTTCGATAAGCATATTGGTCTGTAATTTTATCAAACTTATCGAGTTCCTCAGTTGAATGACTCAAATTCTTTTCTACCACCAAGTCAAGGTCTTTGAACAACGCCACTTTTGACGATGTCGAACCAGGATTGATGACAAGTACGTATTCTCTTGACATAGAAACACCTCCAGTATTCTTAACACCCCTATATAATGCAATTAGCATGCCAAAATAATAACAATCAGACAATAGCACTGTTGTGGGGTTCAAGTACCCCCTTATGAAAACGTTTTTCAGTTAGAGCACAACATGCGCAACATGATGCATGCAAAATAATGCACATAAAAATAACGTGCAATTACTTGCACGTTACATGAGTTTATATTTTTCCATCTTGTAATAGAGACTCCTAATGGAAATCCCAAGTTTTTTTGCTGCTTCCGTTCTATTTCCACCGTTTGCCTGAAGCACCTTCGCAAGGTAGGCGGCTTCTGACTGACCTAGATAGTCGGATAATGAAACCACGTCGAACTCGTCGACATTGCTTTCGGGTTCATAGATCACTGCACGTTTTTGGTCGTTGAAGAGCGGTAGATGTTGTGTGTTGATTCGCGTTTCTGTGATGCGCATCTGTATCATCGTTCTTCCGATGTAGTTTTCGAGTTCCCTGATATTCCCCGGCCATTTGTAAGCCCCAAGCGCGCAGATCACCTCATCAGAAACCGTCTGAATACTTCTGCCGAATTCCTGGTTGAACCTGAGCACTATACCGTCCACCAGTGATTTTAAGTCTTCGATACGGTCCCTCAGCGGGGGAATGACAATGGGAATGACATTGAGCCGATAGTAAAGGTCTTCTCTAAAACTTCCGGTCTTCACCGCTTTTTCAAGATCGACATGTGTAGCAGAGATCACCCTTACATCCACCTGAATGGGTTTTGTAGCACCCACCCTTACGATTTCGCGTTCCTGAAGCACCCGAAGGAGCTTCACCTGCGTACTGATGCTGATTTCGCCTATTTCATCAAGAAAGATGGTTCCTCCAGAGGCGCGTTCGAACAGTCCCATCCGCCCACCTTTGCTCGCACCGGTGAATGCTCCTTCTTCGTAACCGAAAAGTTCGCTTTCGAGTATGCTTTCACTGATCGCGGCACAGTTGACACGAACAAATTGCGCGTTTTTTCTGTTGGATGCGTTGTGGATGGCGTGAGCGAATAACTCCTTACCAGTACCACTTTCTCCGCGAAGGATCACCGTCGCAGGTGTAAGCGCGGCAATCTTCGCCTTTTCGATGGCATCCTTCATTTTTAAGCTTTCACCCAAAATATCATCGAAGGTATATTTGGCCTCAAGGTTTCTTATGATCTGCTTGGCCTGAGCCAGTTCCTTATTAAGTCTTCGCATCTCTGTGATATCGTGGAGTACGGCGACGGAACCTTTGATTTGACCGTCGACAAGTATGGGCGCCGCTGATGTCACAATGTCCTTTTTTGTTTTTCCAGACCTTACGACCACATTGTCAACCGGTCGTCCTGTTTTTAGCACCTGTCCGTGAACACTGTCCCCTTCTAGAAGGTCGACCGTGTAATCCTTGCCGATCACTTCCTCGGCTGTGTAGCCGGTGATCTGAGTATAGGCAGGGTTGATCAGAATATGGATGCCCTCCTGGTTCACAACGCTTATCGCATCCTGCGTGGCATTGAATACGGCCGCCATCGTCATTTGAATTTCTTTCAGGTTGGTGATCTCCTCAGCAAGCTGAACCATCTCCGATATATCCCTAAAGATCGCAACAGCTCCGATCAGAGTCCCTTTGTCCATCAGGGGCAACCTGCTTGTGATGATTTCGATGTCCCCAAGGACCTGCCTTTGATTAAGTTCAGGAGTTCCGGTGAGCACCACATCCATGAGCCTTGAGTTTTCGATGACATCTCCTACGAATCTGCCTATTACGTCATTGGCAGACATTTTAGTCAGTCGTTCGGCCGCATGGTTGAACAAGGTAATCGCACCATGGACATCGATGGCTATCATCGCGTCATGGGTGGAATCCAATATTTTTTGTAGGGCTTTTTCCATGAAAAATCTCCTATAGTTATTCTGTTGATTCTGTAATCAGAACGTTGACTTGGCGATCCTCCACTGGAAGCAACCACTCGACATCCGCATCCACCACAAGTGTGACGGGTAGGATGTATTCACCTGGTGCTTTTTCGGATAGTTCGATCAGCAGCTTGATGTCCTCAAGTTCGATCTGATTGATTTGACTCTCCACGCCGCTAAGGACGATTTCCAAAAGTTGTGGATCGGTTATGACGACCTCTGTGTTCTCAGCCTGGTTCAACCAAGTGATTTGATCGCTTGTCGGGCTAAAAGCTCGTTCAACAACTGCTTCGATTTCGAGGTTCAGCACGTGAACCGACTCAACCGATTCAGTCACACCCGCAGGCAGTGACAAAATCACTTCCTCCGCTTTTGACTCCGTGCGGTCCTTAAGGCTAATCGGTTCGATGGTCACACCATCGAGCTGATCGATCACTTCGGTGATTCCAACCAGGGTCACAAGCTGATTATCCAGTGCCGCACTGATCAGCTTATATCCGAGCGGCAGTTCATCTACGATAAGCGGTACGATCCTCACCGTTTTTTCTTCCATGATGTTGGCAATAAGTTTGGTTTCTTTAGAGGACAGAGTCACTTTATTGACCACTTCATCGTTCTCATCAAGCGGCACCAGCGTCGACACCCACTCGAACGTCGAACGGGCTTCAGTTAAATCGATATGGGCGACCACATGCGTCACCTTGTCGACAAATCGCCTAGGACCGGATACCACCACATCTTTTGGCACTGAACTGACTCCACCAAAAATATATGGCGCTTCTACACTTCCCTTTTGAACGATTTCTATTGGCATCTCCTTGTCGGTCAAACCGTCAAAGCTCAGCTCGATAATCGATTTCTCTATGGATTCAATCGAGATGTCATCGTTTAGCAAGGTCACCATGATGGAGAATTTTCCTTCTCCCTCAGTCGCCCTGTATAGATCGACAGTGATGCGTATATCATCCTGCGTCATCGCAAGCACTTCCTTACGCCTGCCTTTTACTTTCACATCGATCGCACGCGTGTAGTCACCGAAAATTTCTAGCTGCTCATCCGCAAGCTGCTCGATACCTAAGAAGTCAATCGGCACCCGATTGAAGGTTTTAATGATTTCAGGGTTCTCGATATCCATCACAAAAATCCAGAAGACGATTGCAAATAGTAAGGAGATTAGTTTCTGTGTCGTATTTTTAGTTAAATTGAACCGATCCCAAATATCCTTAAATATGTTCTTCACGTTTCACCCTCCCTGTCAACCAGCTGAAAGGAGATTCTTTTTTGGCTACTTTGAACTTCGAGCGCAAGATACTCGTCAGCGAATTCTTATCGATGAATCTCGAGAGCTTGCCATCCATCGCAAGGGAGATGACACCTGTTTCTTCTGATACGACAATCACCATCGCATCGCTTCTTTCCACTAGACCAAGGGCCGCACGATGTCTTGTTCCAAGATCGTTGCTTAGCGTGGTGGAATGGGTGAGCGGCAACAGGCAAGAAGCCGCAGTGATTCTATTCTTCTTGATGACGATCGCTCCGTCATGCAGCGGGGCATTGTGGAAAAAGATATTTTTGATAATTTCCGCAGTGATGAAAGCATCGATTTTGACACCGGTGTGCACCACCTCGTTAAGTCCCGTTTCACGTTCAATCGCAATGATCGCACCTGTTTTGGTACTTGCAAGACTTACGACAGCCTCGACGATCTCGCTTAACATCTGGTCCATCTCCTCTTCCATGATATCCGAGATGGATTTTCTAAGAAACTTGCTCCGCCCGATGTACTCAAGGGCGCGTCTAAGCTCCGGCTGAAATACGATAATGAGGGCCACCAGCCCTAATGTCATCATATTCTTGATTAAGAAATTGACCATTCTAAGCTCTGCCCACTCCGAAAGCTTCCAGACTATCAAAATTACAATTAGACCTTTAATCAGCTGTTCCGCCCTCGTTTCCTTCACGAGCATCAAGAACTTATAAAACAAAAATGCAATGATTAAAATATCTAACAGGTCATTGATTGTAACACTCATAAAATTGCTGATCACCTGTTCCAAGACTCATCACTCCCTCTATTGAAATCGTGTAAAACGACATTAGCTACAAGATATTGTCATAAGATTATTTTAACATACACATCTAGTGGACGATAGCATATTGTGCAAAGATTTGCATAAAAAAGACAGTCCTGATGGACTGTCTTGGGTGTTAATCGAATAAGCGACTTACCGAATCGTTATTGAAGATTCTTCTAATCGATTCTGCAAATACCGGTGCTACAGATAGGTGTTTCATGTTATCTGACAACTGATCTTGAGGAAGATAGATCGTATCAAGACAAACCAGCTTCTTAATCACTGAATTGTTGATTCTCTCAAGAGCAGGTCCTGACAGGATACCATGCGTGCAACAAGCATATACGTCTTTAGCACCTAGGTCCTGAAGCGCTTTTGCACCGTTGCAGATCGTACCAGCCGTGTCGATCATATCGTCGATAAGAATAACATTCTTACCCTTGATATCGCCGATGATGTTCATCACCTCAGAAACATTCGCCTCTGGACGACGTTTATCGATGATTGCGATCGGAGCGTTCAGATGTGTTGCAAAATCTCTGGAACGTGTAACGCTGCCAAGGTCAGGTGAAACGACTACCAAATCTTCGATATTCAAGTTTTTAAAGTAGTTGGCAAGAATCGGTCCGCCGATCAAATGATCGACAGGTATGTTGAAATATCCTTGTATCTGCGCAGCATGAAGGTCCATTGTAAGGATGCGGTCAGCACCGGCAGCCGTTATCAAATCCGCCAAAAGTTTTGCCGAAATCGGATCACGTGCTTTTGCCTTACGGTCTTGCCTTGCGTATCCATAATACGGAATAACCGCCGTGATTCTTCCTGCAGACGCTCTTTTAAGCGCATCGATCATGATTAACAGTTCCATCAAGTAACGATTGACAAGCGGTGGACTGACTGGCTGTATGATAAACACATCACAACCACGAACCGTTTCGCCGATGTTTACAGAAATCTCACCATCTGAAAATGCAGAAACCGTAGCATCACCTAACGGAATCCCCAACTCCTTACAGATTTTTTCTGCCAATGGTTTGTTGGCATTTCCAGAAAAGAGTTTAATCTTCTTACCTTTGCTGTGCATGTACATCCTCCTCAACACTTAGCGAATTCATCGCCACAACGAAATTATTTCTCCCTTTTGTTTAAAACCCAATCCTTCTTCTGAACCTGTCTTCCTCTAGCGATAGCTAAGCTATACTTATCGACATCATCTGTAATTGTCGACCCTGCAGCGACGTAGGCGCCTTCTCTTATTGTAACAGGAGCTATGAGGTTTGAACCGGATCCGACGAAAGCATCGTCTTCCACTGTTGTCTTGAACTTATTTTTGCCGTCATAATTCGCAAAAATAACTCCACAACCGATATTCACGCGTTTACCTACATGACCATCGCCAATATAACTAAGATGGGATACTTTCGCACCGTCATCAATACGTGCATTTTTTACTTCGACAAAATCGCCGATCTTTACGCCTTTTCCGATATCCGATTTCGGTCTCAGATAAGCATAGGGTCCAATCGTCGATTCATCATCCACTTTCGATGAGATCAAAGTGGAATCCTTGATTTTCACTCCGTTGCCGATCTGGCAGTCCTCGATCCGCACAGCCGGTCCGATTTCACAACCTTCTCCGATGACTGTCTTACCTTTTATAATCGACCCTGGATAAATGACACTGTCACTACCCACGACCACATCCGTATCGATCCAAGTCGAACTCGGGTCAACGACCAAGGTGCCCATCTCGAGGAGCGATTCTATTTTTTCTTGATTATAGGAATAGATGATTTGCTGAAGCGCCTTCATTGAGCTTGCTTCTTCTACATCTTCGGGTTCTAACTCATACATAAGGTGATCATTGAATAGTCGCATCAACGCCTTTTGAATATCTTTCAAAATCTCATCGCTGCTAAAGACTTCATAGGCTTCACTCACGATGGTCTTTAAGTGTTCGCTGGACATGGCGATCGCAAGAGGTCTACCATCAAGCATATAGGTCACATGCTCTTTATCCAAATGATCCGCCCGTTCACTGATATCGCTGATCAGCTGTCTGTTTATAAACGAAATCTTAGATTCGGTGATGATGACGGGCTCATGCGAAACCTTGTCCCAGTCAAAATCATCAATCAGATAATGCTCGCCTAAAAGTTCATGCCCAAGCAGTTCATCCGTAACCGCTTTTGGAGCGCTTGAGAAGATCACAACAGGATTGTTCGCAGCTTCATTGAGTTTAGCGACTTTTCTAATTAAGAGCGCCTGACCTAAAATCGGTTGAATATCTCGATGTTTTTTCGATCCTTTTAAATACTGGTTCTTCCCTGAAAATACGATCCATTTACTCATTAAGCTCTCCTTTGCTATCCTTATACTAACATCTGTCATTATAACATGTACGTATTAAATCTCAACCCACCAGTCAAGTTATTAAGCAATATTAAAACGTACATAAGGAAACCCACAACAAAATTGAAGTGGGCGTTTCATCTTCCTATTCGGTTACCACTTTTAAAAGGTGGCTACTTCAGCGTAGTTTCCATCAACAAACAGATCTTTTTGCTTTTCGTATGCGTCAAAAATAACATTTTGTAGGATCAATCTCGCATCACTGTTGATCGGATGTGCGATATCCCTATAATCCGCTTCCCCAACTTTGCGGCTTGGCATAGCAACGAATAATCCATTTTGTCCCTCAATGATCTTGATATCATGAATCACAAACATGTCATCGAGCGTAACCGAAACTACTGCTTTCATTTTTCCATCATTCTTAATTTTACGTACTCTAACATCTGTCACATTCATCGATTTACTCCCTACCTTCCATTCTGTCAGAAAATTTAAAAAATGAGCTCTGAGTTCATTTTACCTTAATTTTTTATCCTCTGCCAGTATTTAAGTAAAAATTTTAGAAATTTTTCCAATTGTGGAAGTATCGCCTTAATTACAGTTCCAGTTTGAGTGATTCCACCACCTCAAGATTAGGTGAAATATCGATGTTCTCAGGCGAAACATGTTTCAAATGCAATAAGGCATGGTAGTTCGTAAGCAATTTCTCTTTTGGTGTGCTTGACTCAAGAAGTACGCCGATACCCACCACGTTTGATTCAAACTCCTTCACCAAGTCGACCATTCCTTTAGCGGTTCCGCCGCCCTTCATGAAATCATCGATGATCAACACATTCGACTTTGCCTTGATCGCACGTTTAGGAGCGAACATCGTACCCAGCTTTTGCGAAGAACCAGAAACGTAGTTGATGCTCACCGTCGGACCGTCAGTCACTTTGTTGTCTTTTCTTACAATCACGAGCGGCACATTAAGATAATTGGCAGTCATAAACGCCATGGGTATACCTTTTGTCTCGATGGTAACCACATAATCCACATCATGACTCGAAAAAGCTTCTGCGAATATTTCTGCGACGCCTTTGATGAGTTCTGGATTATAAAGAAGGTCTGCAATATACAGGAACCCACCAGGAATAATTCTCTCCGGCCGCTTGATTTCGTCACACAGCCTGGTCAGAATCTCCATTTTATAACTCGACTCCACTCTAGGAATATATTTGACACCACCCGCTGCGCCAGGAATCGTAACGACCCTTCCCAAACGATTCTTATCCATAATCGATTTTACGATAGCGATATCTTCACTGATACTCGACTTGGCCGCCTCAAACATATCTGTGAAATGCTTAAAGGCGATCACCTTATTTGGATGCTCACTCAAAACCTTGACTATCAAACCAATTCTTTCGTTTCTTTTGATTTTACTCATAATGCCACCCATCTTTATCGTTAATTCCGAATTATTTTAAGTTCTGTAATCATTTTATTCGTATTCTTCGCTTAAATCAAGCATTTGAAAGATTATTACTCGCTTCCTACCATTAGCTATATGAAAATAGAGCACTTTTTGATATAATGCAATACGTATACTGTGTCACCTTAGACACTTTTTGAGAGGAATTTAATTAACATGAAATCATTATTAACAGCTGAACGTGTTCATTTCATAGGTATTGGCGGCATTTCAATGAGCGCTATCGCACACATCTTTATCGAAAAAGGAATCAAAGTAACCGGTTCTGATGCCAAGGCTTCTCCAGCCACCTTAAAATTGGAAGAAGCAGGCGCGACAATTTATATCGGTCACAGTTCCGATAACATCACCGACCAAGATGCTGTGGTATATACCGGGGCGATCTCAGATGACAATCCGGAGTTCGCAAAAGCACAATCGCTTGAAATCCCAACTTATAGAAGAACTCAAGCCATCGATGCGATTATGGAATCGTTTGAAGTCTCGCTTGCGGTCACCGGCACACATGGTAAGACAACGATAACCTCCATGCTTGCGATGATTCTTGAAGAAACTCCACAGGATGCCAGCTACCTTGTCGGAGCCAAGCTTCCGCATACCCACAAGGCATACAAGCTTTCTCCCTCAACACATATCGCTGTTGAAGCCTGTGAATATAAGGCTAGTTTTTTAGATCTTCACCCTACCACCATCATCGTCAACAATATCGAAGAGGAACATCTGGATTACTATGATGATTTGGACCATATCATAAGAACCTATCAGGAGTTTGCGACTCATTTGAAGCCTAAGAACTACCTGATACTCAATCATGATGATTTCAATACGAGAAGACTAATCAAAGATTGCAACTGCAATTTTGTGACGTACGGAATCAACGAGAGCTCCACATTCGAGGCAAGACAGATCACCTTTGACATGCATGGATACCCAAGCTTTGAAGTATTCTATGAAGATGAGAAGCTCATGGAGCTGACACTCAAGGTATGCGGTAAGTTTAATGTCTACAACGCTCTTGGTGCCATTTCAGCAGCTTACGTGAACGGAATCTCGATAGAAAGCATACAATCCGCGCTCTCAAAATTTTCTAATGCCGAGCGTAGATTCGAGATACTCGGTACCTATAAAGGCGCCACTCTTATTTCTGATTACGCACATCACCCTTCAGAAGTGAAAGTTACCGTTCAGGCTGCTAAGAACTTCGACAACAAGGAGATTTGTGTCGTATTCCAACCGCACACTTACTCACGCGTCAAGAGTCTGCTTCTTGAAATGTCAAGCGCCTTTAAGGATGTCAACCATCTCTATATCACAGATATCTACGCCGCAAGAGAAGCAAACACCTATAACATCCATTCACAGGATCTGGTGGATCTGATTATTGAAGAAGGTCAGAACGCCACCTATATCAAAGAACTAAAGGATGTAATCCCGCATTTGGATACTATCGCAAAGGACAACATGCTCATCATCATGATGGGAGCAGGCGATATCGACCAGTTCGCTCGAACCATTGTAGATTAATAAAACCGCTGATTACTCGTAATCAGCGGTTTTTTTATTACTTGAGCATATATACGTTTTCTTTCACAAGAAAATCAGAAACAAAGTGACCGATAAGCGCGACAGTCAGAATAGGAACGATCAGCTCGATACGCCCTGTCAGTTCAAGTGCTAAAACGATCGCGGCAAGCGGAGCGTGAGAAAAACCGCTTAACATCCCCACAATCGAGAACATCATCACATGGGGCAGTGTAAACAGCTCCAGACCCATCATCAGCATCACCCTGTGGATAATCACAGAAAAAATCAAACCTATCAACAGACCCGGGGTGAAGTTACCCCCACAGATTCCCGATCCAAGTTGTACGCTAGTCAATAAGAACCTTAAGACTAAAAATAGCAAAAGTGAACCTAGCGTGAACATCCCGCCGTTCGAAGTGACCAGCAGATCCAACCTGGTGTATAGGGTCTGCGGCACCAAAAGGGCTACGATCCCTGTAAATACACCTGCAAGCAGCAGCTGTTGGTTGCTTGAGAGCTTACTTTGCATGAGTGCGGAGACCGCTTTTAATCCAACCACATAAAAGGCAGCCAGGAATCCCATGAAGATTGCAATGACAATCACCATAAGCCATCCCGCCATTCCAACAGTTTCTATCTTTGCTACATCAGGAAATGCGATAAATGAATAGTTTCCGTAAATCAACTTATCAAGGCTCACCGCTACCACGCTCGATAAAAGGATCGGCACGATATAGTCAAAATACCGCCTTGCGAAAATCACTTCGACGACAATCAACGTTGCAAATAGCGGAGCATGCATCACTGCCGACAGCGCTCCTGCCACACCACAACCGATCAGCAGTCTGACGACTTCCCTTGGCAGCTTCAGATAGTGACCTAAATTTGAGCCGATGGCACCGCCTATATGTACTGTCGGTCCAAACTGACCGACTGCAAAACCGGTACCTAAGGCAACGATGGCATTCAAAATCTTTACAAAAACCTTGTTGGGTATCATCAGCCTTCTATCGATGGTATCGAGTTCATGTTTGACCGCTGTGACGCCAAAGCGTGTGTCTTTTTTTAACAGCACGTTGTGGGTGAACATGAATAAGAAGACGCTCGCCATGGGAATCATAAATCTAAGAAGGGCCTGTTTTTGATAAAGTCCGCTAAAATAACCGTTCATCATACTCACCAGATAATGGAACACAATGGAAAGCACGCCTGCGATGACTCCAATAAAAAAAGCGTACGCAACCATTTGAACGCGAAATCTTCTCGAAGTCACTTGATCATCTGAATGCATACGCCCCTCCTGTTATTCGCTGTCCACACCTCTGCGGTAGACAGCTATCAGTAATTCTTCTGTATCCTCTGCATCATGAATATAATAGCTCAACTTATTGAACATCACCTCACCCGGCAACATCGAAGCATAGATATCCGTTGAAGGATTAAATCCTACGACCGTCGTCGAGTAATAAAGCATATCTTGAAGCGGCATGTCCGTATACACGTAATTGAAAGCCGTTTCAATGACTTTGATCAATTTGAATTGAGATAAGGATTTTGTAATGACCGCTTTGACAAAACCGACCTGCCTCTGTGTCCTGTCAAGATCCGAACCTTCTTCACCGTTGTTTTTTCTCCATCTTAGGTACTCAACCGCTTTTTCACCTTTGAGCACTTGCTTGCCTTTTTGAATGTTTATATGCAGCGGTGGTTCAGCAGTCGGATCATCGTATACCAAATCTTTGTGTACATCGATTTCGACCCCACCGATGGTATCGACAATGTCAGCGACACCGTTATAATCGAGTGTCACAAAATGATGGATCGGTATCCCAAGTAGTTTGGACACTTGTGTTTTCATACCGTTGGAGCCACCGTCGACTTTGCCGTAACCGAACACGGAATTGATTTTATGCTGACCTGGCTTATCATAGCCGGGCACCTCGTTATAGGTATCTCTTGGCACTGTGATGATATCTAAAAGCTGATAATCCGGATCATATGAGGCTACCATGATCGTATCCGCTCTACCACCATCCGTACCTAGGATCACTACGTTTATCCTGTTAGAATACTCAACAAGATCTTCAAGCATTGTCAGATCAGCCAAATTCACATCTATGGGCTTCTCTTTTCCTTGAGGGCTCTGATCGGTGATATTGGGAACTTCAACAATCGACACTTGCCGTTTCATATGATTCAGATACGCATATAATCCCGATCCGAACAAAAGGGATGTGACTACAAGTGATAATAGAAAGACTTTAAAATAAAACTTCATGATTCGCTCCAGACTTAAAAATTGTGGTTTTTTTACTCTATAATTCTACCATAGCGACTGCGCTATTTTTCCAATGACTTATTTTTTTAATATAATTGAAAGCGCGAACAGGGCACATCCTACTACGATGAACATGTCCGCAACATTAAAAATAGCAAAATTAATAAATCTGGCATCCAGGAAATCCACCACAAAATCGATTCGCGCCCTGTCGATCAGATTGCCTATTCCGCCTCCAAGCATCATGGCAAAGGCGACCTTCGACATCACTTCGTCAGGACTTTGCGACCATTTCACCAAGTACACAAACATGATCGCCATGGCAATCGCTGTGACGATGACTAAGAACGACTGTTTATTCGATAAGATACTAAACGCAGCACCTGTATTTTCTGTGTATGTCAGATGAAAGACATCTTTGATGATCGGTAGGCTACCTATGGGTTTTACATAACTGACCACCAACCATTTTGTCAGCTGGTCAAGAATTACTGCAAGAATGATAATCGCTGTATATAAAAGCATGTTCTTCTCCTATTGAAGTGGGGACGCAATTCTACCGACTGCTTCAAGCAACCTATGCCACCACGGTCTCTTTGCGTGTTCTTCTAACGTTAACATATGTGACATTGTTATGTCATCAAGAAAATCTTCAGAAAGTCGTAGGATTTGCTCTTTGTCATATAAAAACGCGTTGATTTCAAAATTGATCTCTAAACTTCTGATATCCAGATTCGCGGTTCCTACCGTAGCGACGCTTTCATCGATGATCATCGTCTTTGAATGAACAAAGCCTTTTTCATACAGATAAATCGCCACTCCCGATTTAAGCAACTTTTCAATATTGGCCTTCCCCGCCCAGTAAACTAGAAAATGATCCGGCGTCGATGGAATAAGAATCCTTACGTCAAGACCCGACAATGCAGCGGTGATCAAACCTTCCATAATACTTTCTTCAGGGACAAGATAAGGCGTCGTGATCCATATCCTGCTTTCAGCTGTGGCAATCATCGTAAAGTAAGCCTGAAGCATGACTTCCCAGTCCGCGTCAGGTCCGCTCGCGGCAATCTGCACTAGGGAATGGTTGGTCACAGTCGTCTTGACTGAATAATCCTCATACATCAGCAGTTGCCTGCTGACAAAGGTCCAGTCCATCAGAAAGCAGTGCTGAAGTCCGTTGACGGCTTCGCCATGAATCCGTAGATGGGTATCTCTCCAAAAGCCTAAGTACTTATGCTTGCCGATATACTCATCACCAAGATTCATTCCTCCGACATATCCGTATTTTCCGTCGATCACGGTTATTTTTCTATGGTTCCTGTAATTCATCTCACGGCCGAATAAAGGCAGAATGAGGGGTAGGAACTCATAGCACTGAACTCCGGCCGCCTTTAAGCTGTTGATGTATTTGTTACCTAGCTTCCAGCACCCTACACTATCGTAGATCAGTCTAACTTCGACACCCGCAAGTGACCTTTCTATCAGCGCCTCCCTGATCATGTTGCCTATTTCATCATTTCTGATGATAAAATATTCCAAGTGGATATGATGCTTAGCACTCGAGATATCTTTTATCAGCTGGCTGAAAAAGGACGCTCCGTCAGAATAAATATCAATTTCATTCTCCAAAAAGAAAGGAGCTTTCGAATTGTTGAGCAGTAGATTCACAAGTCGCGAGTTCACAAGGCTATCATTGAAGTGATCCACAATATGGACCAGTCCGGACTGAACATCCGCACGCCTTGCCATATAGTCCTTTGTAAACTCAAGCTTAGACTGTGACAACCTTCGTTTTCTAAAGCTTCTTCCAAAAATCAGATAAGAAGCAAACCCCACAACGGGAAAAGCGATGAGTACGATCAACCACGAGATGATCTTATAGGGATTTCGGTTATCAAGAAAAATGAAAATTCCTATTCCCAGTACATAAAACGAGAAAAAAGCCTTGATCACAACTGCCAAGTCGGACCAATGGAGAAAATTGAAGATATGCCATTTTTGAAGCACACTTACCACCAGGAAACTGAGGATGGATAGCATCAGGATAATAGCAAAGTTGATTGCCCGTTTTAAAAGTCGTCCCATAGAACCCCCTAGAATTTCGCAATAATTCTATGAATCTTAAACCCTCTCTTAGCAAATCTTCTTTCGTATTCCGTCATGACATTGCTTTCGTCGTTAAGCGCGTGTAAGTCATCGGTATGTTCAACCACATCCAAATGCTCATTTAGGCTCTCAAGAGAAAACTCATATAGCGCTTTGTTGTCCGTTTTAAAAATCAACTTTCCATCTTGCGCGATGATGTCCTTGTAAACATCTAAAAATCTGAAGTGAGTGAGTCGCCTTTTCGCATGTCTTGCTTTCGGCCATGGATCGCTGAAGTTGAGAAAAATCCCGTCCACTTTCAACTCACCAAACCATTCTTTCATTTCAAGGGCATTGCCTCTAATGAATTTTATGTTCGTTACGTCTTTTTTAATCGCCTTCTCCACAGCAGTTAAAAGAACTTCTTCTCTTAATTCAACACCGATGAACTTGGCTTCGGGATGCCGTTTTGCCATCTCAGTTAAAAAACCACCTCTACCTGTTCCAATTTCAAGATAGACCTTTTCACCTGCTATGAACTCCTTAAGTTTATCATTTAATTCACTATTTGCATCAAGCGCATAGTCCACATTTGACATGTAGGCTTCAAACGCACCTGGAATTTTTCTTAATCTCATCAGTATTCCTCCTAGCTTTCTTTGCGATTATACCACATTTGTCGAGTTTTTTTTATAACTTACGTAAAAAAGCCAGTCTCAAGCACTAGACTTGGACTGGCTCTGGCTATTTTACTATTTTGTGAAAATTCTTGGATTTTCGCTCCACGCCTTAAGCGCCTCGAAATCCGCTTCTTTGATATAGCCTTCCTCTTTTGCGATAGGAAGCAGTGTCTTATAATCAGTCAGACTGAACTGTTTGATTCCCGCATCGGCAAACTTTTTTTCTACCTCAGGGAAATTGTAGGTAAAGATAGCACCGCAAGCCAGTACATCCGCACCCGCCTCTATTAACGCATCCACAGCTTTTAACGAACTGCCGCCTGTAGAAAAGAGATCTTCTACAAGGAAGACACGTTGTCCGACTTCCAACTTACCTTCGATTTGATTTCCTTTGCCATGTTCCTTCGCAGTGGATCTGACATAGACCATCGGCTTGTTCAGGATATCCGCGACCCAAGCAGCATGAGGTATACCCGCAGTTGCTGTTCCGGCAATGATATCCACTTCACCGAACTCCTCAGTGATACGGTCGGCAAACCCTTGTGCGATTAGCCTTCTAACTTCAGGATAACTCATCGTTAGGCGGTTATCGCAGTAAATCGGCGATTTGATTCCTGATGCCCATGTGAATAGGTCATCGGTTCCCACAAGGCTTACAGCCTTAATTTCCAAAAGTTTTTTGGCGATTTGTTCTCTCAGTAACATTTAATCCTCCTGTTCAGCTCTTAGAGCATCTTCTGAATAGACGTTTCCTGGATTCCATAACATGTACTCGTAGACACCGTTGTCTTCAAGCGCTTGAATCTGTGCCTTTACTTCATCAGCCCGGTAAGGAATATATCCCTTGACCCAGCGTGCGGTAAAATCTTGAATCCAAGGTCTCAATTTCGCAGGTGTTTCAAGGTTCGCATTACGCATGATCGCATCCTTTATCGAAGCGTCAATTGTCGCATACGGTTGCGCATCAGGCACAGCGAGTCCAAAATTATTAGGTCCATAATGTGAAGGATACATCATCGGAGCGATATAGTCAACCACATTGGTGACAGATTCCCAGTGCTGTCCGATGCCGACATCATTGATCGAAGTAGCCGCCCAACCGAAAACATCGGCTGTTATGTAGACTTCTTTCTTCGATAGACGCTCATAGGCGTAGGACAAGAATTTATGTATCGCTTCGGTTTTCGATTCGTCAAGATCGTTCTGAAAATCAAGATTCTTATCTAATTTCGCGCCCGTCGCAGGGAATCTGACGTAGTCGAACTGAATTTCATCGAAGCCTACATCCGCAGCTTCTTCGCAAATTCCGATCACATACTCCCACAAGTCCCTGTCGTATGCGGTTGACCACGAAATCTTGTCCCTGTCCGAATATAGCGCCCCGCTGTTCAGGTAGTGAAGCGCCCTATCAGGATAAGTCCTCGCATATTGTGGCGACTTGAAGGTTACAATACGGGCAATCAGGTAGATGTCATTTTCCTTAAGCTTTTGAATAAAAGGCGCAATCTCTTTGATCGCGATCTTGTCATTCATCTGCGGTAAATATTTCTCAGCGGATTCTGAATGGAACAGCAGGTATCCGTCGTCGTTTTTAACATCGATGACAAACGCGTTGATTTCAGTTTCATTGGCCAGTTTGATCAGATCATCAAGTCTTCCGTTGTCGTTTCGAGCGGTTGCTTGAGTCAGATACACCGCTTTTACTTCAACCGGTGGATTCTTCTCATATGTTGTCTTTTCAAAAGCGGAATAGTCTACCCCGTCGTAACTCATCTTGATCTGTTCCTGCCTGGTCTTGAAGAGTCGAGCGGCGTTTACGAATCCTTCAACCGCTTCCCCGTCAATTGCTTCTATTTGATAGGCTACGACTTCACCGGCTTCATTCAAGATACTTCCCTTCACCCAAACCGAAGTCTGGTGATCCAGCACCATACCAGACTCGACCGTCATCGCCTCATCCGAGTAAACATAAGTCAAATCCTTTGAGTAGTAAGTCTTTTCGGCGATTTCCAAGAGCTTCGCCGCTTTTTCCTCTTCTAGTCTTTTTGCTTCCTCAGCCAGTCTTTTTTCTTCGGCAGCAGCAGCCTCTTCGGCTTCCTTTTTAAGTCTTTCTTCTTCAAGACGTGCAGCTTCAGCTTCAGCGGACTTGTCCTGATCACTTTGAGTCACTTGCTGGCTCTCGTCGGTTTGACCTGATGCCCCTTCAGCCGCAACGTTTGTCGCGCACCCAGTAAGCAGAAGGACCGATATCATCATCACAATCATTAATTTTTTCATAAATTCCTCATATCATCCAATTTAGCTAAGTTCATTTAAAAGTGCCTCGCCAGCGAAGCGAAGCACTATTCTTTACATAAACGTATACGTTCCTGCAAGTAGATAATTCTCAGGAATACTATATTTGTTTTCTACTGATTCAAAATGCCATTTGCCTGGATACCCTTCGCCGTGCATCGCCACTTCGAAGTAAAGCATCGCGATACCCGCTTCTAAAAGTGCCATCCTGTCATCTTCAAAGCCGTCCTCTCTAGAAATAGCTAGGACAAATTGGTCGCGGTCGATAATAAAGCGCCACGGTTGTCTGTTCACAGAAGATGGTGCAAGACGCATATAGAAGAATACCGACGCATATCCGAGTTCTTCCAATTTTTCGACTGTGGCATTCTCACCCCAGGTCTTCATGTAGACGATATCTTCAATCGACATGCGACCGCTGACTGGATTGTTCAGGTACTCCGAATCAATATGCGGATACCCCAGTTGCTTTAGCGCCGATAAACCTGAATCCGCGTTTCCATAGATGTTTCCTATGCGGCTTTCATGTTTCGCATAACCGATTGCAATGATTCCAACCGCTTGTTCTCCCGATGGTAATTCTATGTATTCACCGATCATGTCCTCTGCGTTATTAGCACTTACCCAGCAAGTGGCGATTTCTTCTTTAGTCAGGTTCAGAACCAGCCATTCCCCTGCGTAGCCGCAAGCCTTCAAATTGTGCACCGATTCATTTGAACTAATCACAATATAATGAGGTGCTTGAATCATCACTCCATGATAGCCGGCATGTCCATCCATCGAAGAATAGAACTTTTGCCCCTCTTTTACAAATGTCATCTTAACGTTGACACCCTCCACTACCTGTGGGATTTCTTTTAGCAAGGAGTTGAGCGTATCAACATCTTTTGTCTCTAATGCTTTTTCTTTATACTCTCTAACCGAACGTCTTTTTTCAATTACCTTTAACATTTTCATTATATTAGTCCCCTTTCAACCGAATTCGTACCACTTTAAGTATAGCCTAATCGCACGCTAAATTCAGCAACAAATCATCAACAAAAGAGAAAATATTAATGTTTGCATGAGCCATATTCACTTTGGGTATACAGTAGTTAACAAAAGTCACAGACTAAGGAGCTCACTATGAAACTATTCTTCCACGGCGCAGCTGGTTGTGTCACCGGCTCAAACTACAGACTGGTCACAGAAAAGCAGACATTGGTTATCGATTGCGGTTTATTTCAAGGCAGCGTAACCGAAGAAAAACTCAATTACAACCCCTTTGATTACGACCCCGCCACCATCGACAACATGATTCTGACCCACGCCCATATCGACCACTCCGGCCGAATACCAAAGCTTGTAAAAGACGGATTTCACGGAAAAATCTACTGCTCCAAAGGCACCAAGGATCTCGCGGAGATACTCCTGCTGGACGCAGCAAAGATTCAAGAAGCCGACACGGAATGGGAAAACAAAAAAAGAAAACGCGCAGGCCTTGAACCTGTCGAACCGCTCTATCATACCGACGACGCCTACAACGCCCTCTCCTATTTTTACCCGATACCCGAAGGAGAACCCGTCACCATCGATGGCGGCTTAACTTTGGAGCTGACACCGACAGGACATCTTCTGGGTGCTTGCTCTGCCACCTTGACCGTCGAAGGAAAGAGAATCACCTTTTCAGGTGATCTGGGAACTGCCAATCCGATTCTGCTACCGGCACCAAAATCGATGCCGCCCACAGACATCGCAATATGTGAAACAACTTACGGCAACAGGATCCACCCACCAAGCGAAAAAAGGATCGCAGATCTGATAGAAGCGCTGACTGATACGCTCTCCCATGGCGGAACAGCGATCATCCCAGCATTTTCAGTAGGTCGAACCCAGCAAATTCTATATGATATCTATTCGCACATGAAAAACAATCCGAATTCGGAGATTGCCAAGTATCCGATTTATGTGGACAGTCCGCTTGCGATCGATGCCACTCAAATCTATTTGCATCATATGGATGAACTAAAAAAAGAAGTGAAGCTTAATTTAATGAAAAACCAATCGCCCTTCGCACCCGATAATCTGACCATTGTCCACGACATGAAAAAATCGATGGCGCTAAACAGCGATGTCACACCCAAACTCATCATTTCCGCCAGTGGCATGTGTGATGCCGGAAGAATTAGACACCACTTGAAGCATTACCTTTGGAAACCTAATACGGCCATCATATTTGTCGGGTACCAGGCCGAAGGTTCTGTAGGCAGGGCCATACTCGAGGGAGAACCTCAGATTGATCTGCTTGATGAGGTAGTCGCCATAAAGGCGAGAATCTACAAGTTGAGTGGTTATTCGGGTCATGGCGACCAGACCGACCTGATCAATTGGTTGAAGTCCACGCCTAAACTTGAGCACATCATTCTCACCCACGGCGAGACCGATGCGATCGAAGCGATGAGAGAACTGGTCTCACCGTTCGCAGAGCGAATCGACACCCCGCAAATCGGCGATGAAGTCGAACTTACATGAAAACAAAAACAAAAAAAATCGCGAAAGCGATTTTTTTATTTGCCTATTCAGCAGAAAGATACTCATTCAGAATCCTTCACCTTGACTGAAGTCCATGACGACATCTAAAATTTTTAGAACGGTATTTTCGTTAAACGGCTTAATGATATAGTGTTTAGCCCCACACTCGAGCGCTTCAAAGACCTGGTTCTTTTCATCAATCGCGCTGATCATGATAATCTTCGCATCGTGATATTTGTTTACGATATTCTTCACTGCTTCTATACCCGACATGATCGGCATGGAAATATCCATCGTCACCATATCAGGTTGCGATTTTGCATATAGCTCCACCGCTTCCACACCGTTTTTAGCTTCTTCAACCACGTCATGTCCAGCGCCAATTAAAATTCTTTTAAGCGTTTTTCTGATTACAGCTGAATCGTCAGCAATTAATATTCTGGCCATTTGTTTCCCCCTAATGTCTAGTAATTTATACCGATCAATTTGATATGAGTGCTTACTGATCCACATTCCGACTGCTTCACAGGTAAGTCTGAGATCACGCGCGCCCCGTCGATGGCTTGAATCAAAAGCGGGGTTCCCAATTTCACCTGATTTTGTTCATTGAAGTATTTTAACGACTGTCCCATCACGATATTGATGAGTTCTGAAACGCTTGCTTTGAGCAAAACCTCTTTTTCACTTTCTGGTATGGGTTCATAGAGGATTCTGTCCATAATCCTTACCGCCATTTCCTCACTTATGCTCAAGATTGCTACCCGAATAGCGTCGCTCCATGTAATCAGCAGGACATTATACTGATTGAGAATCAATTCTGTTGTTTCTTTATAGGCACCGAGCGTAAATTTCTCACACCCGAACTCATCTCTAATTATTTGACTCGCCTGCTCGGTCAACAAACTGAAGCAGTCGTGACCGCCGGATGCCGCATTTTGGCCCTCAACCTTTAAAATCGCATCATGGGCATCATGATAAAAATCTATTCTCTGGTCAGTACCTGCAATATCGATATCCGAAAAATCGAGTTCATGGAATTTCACCATTTGGGCATCCGCCGGTCTATGATTGAACCGTTTGACCAATTGCATATCACTTCGAAATCGTTTTGAACTGGAAAATGCCACATATGAAGCATCACAGTAATTTTCGACCCGTAACATAACTGGCATACTTGCCTCCCAAATCATTTTCTGCCTGATACTATGGTAATTATTATACCTCATTTAAACAATTTATAACACGTTTTTCCATTTTAATCAAAAAAACAGACGAAGCGAGCTTCGTCTGTTCAAGGTTAATTTATTTTTGCTTGTTTAAGAATCCGGATACTCTCTTATAGACCAAAAGTGTGACAACAGATACGATTGAACCCTTTATTAGGTTGAACGGCGCTATCGCAAAGATGAGGAATGTCAGCTTGTTTGTAACCAGTGGATTCATGAAGTTTGTAGCATCTACGACCATCTCCATCGTAAAGCCCATCATCGCAGCATAAAAAGGTAGAAGAATGAAGTAATTCGCCAAGACGCCAATGACTACCATCGAAATCACACCCGTGATCAGACCCATAATCGCACCTTTTTTATTTTTTTGCTTTGCGTAGACAAGCGCGGCAGGATAGACAAACGCACTACCTACTATGAAGTTTGCCAGCTCTCCGACTCCAGAAGTCTGAGACAGAGGAAGGTGTAACAGATTCTTGATAAGCTGTATCACCACACCTGCAATCGGACCAAGGGCGAACCCTCCGATCACTGCGACAATGTCACTGAAATCGAATTTTAGAAACGATGAAAAGACAGGTGGCGTCTCTAGAAACATCACTACAAAAGCGATGGCACTGAGAATTGCGATTTTTACCAGTTTGTTAAGATTTACATTCCTATTCATTGTTAACCCTCCAAAGATTATCTAATAATTGCGATATAACAATTCTCGGGACAAAAAAACCCTGATTCATCAGAATCAGGGCGTGGTCTTATCACTTAATTAAAGTTCTTCTCCCATCCAGACTATAACTGTCGGCTCTGGAATCTAACCAGATCAACCTTTCGGCTCGCGGGCTTTACCGCCGGTGGGGACTCGCACCCCGCCCTGAAGAAATTGCTATGCTATTGACATCAGATTAACAATGTTTGAGCGCTTTGTCAACAGGAGAATTATTAGATCAGTGCTTGAATCGCCTCAAGCGCCTTATCATAATCAGGATGATTAGTCACTTCATTTACATATTCAACATATTTGATCGTGTTGTCCCTATCCACGACAACCACACCGCGTGACAGCAATTTGAACTCTTCGATCATGAATCCATACTTTGAACCGAAATCACGGTTCTGGTAATCGGATACCACATCGATGTTCTCCACACCTTCAGCAGCGCAGAAACGCTTTTGTGCGAATGGCAGGTCGACTGTGATCGTCACGATTTGAACATCTTCCTTCAACTTACCCGCTTCCTCATTGAAGCGCTGAGTTTGAAGTGAGCAAACGCCCGTATCAATTGATGGCGCGACGCTGATCACCTTTACTTTATTATCTGTTTTAGAGTAAAAGTCAAAAGGAGATAAGTCTTGAGCCGTCGCTGTGAAGTTAGGAGCCTTTTGTCCAACCGCAGCCGCTTGTTTCACTGTAACAGTATTGCCGCCAAAAGTAATATTCATCATAATTCATTTCCTCCGCTTGGTTTATTAGTTAGGTTGATTCTTAATTGATAATGATTCTCTATGAGAATATAATACCTTTTTCTAAAGGGAATAGCAAGAGCAAATATAATAAATTATTGTAACGAAGTGGCTTCTAACGAAAAGCGCCGTGTAGGAAGGTCTACACGGCGTACATTTGAAATAGTACAGATTATGCCTGAAGCAGCATCTCACGTTTGATCGATTTTGCAAGCACCACGATAACTACAAACGAGATTAAGGCTTCAACACCCATGTATCCACCGTTGTATGTCATGGAGTAAATCCACGGATTTATACCTTCTGGAGCGTATTCTGCGAAGAAGACGGCACCAGAAACGACGTGTGCTGCAAATCTTGCGACCATCGCCAAGATGATTCCTGAAAAAGCTCCTGTGATCTTCACTTCTTTGGAAGTAGCAAACAGACCAGCTAGTCCAAGAACAGCAAAAGCTATCGGATAATCAAGCAGTGCTTGCACAGGAGTCGCTATATAACCACCCAAGGCGAGTTGAAGCAGACCGAACACTCCACCTGCCAAGAATCCAGGGCCGATACCCCAACGAAATGCGAAAATCAGAATAGGTATCATACTACCTGCTGTAACCGAACCACCTTGCGGCATCTCAAACACCTTCACAAGGTTTAGCACATAGGCAAGTCCAATCATGATCCCCGCCTCGACAAGCATACGTGTGTAATTTCTTGATCTCATAACTAGTATTCCTCCTCAAAAATATAAAAAACTGCTACAAAAAATATGCACCAGGATATCAGTCTCACTTCCCTACGCCAGTACTAACTGGATCAGGTTTGAAGGGTTGCTATTGCTCTCAGCCCGAAGGCACCCCTAGTGCAAATATTTACTTAACTACAACTTAACACGGTTTTGTGAAGTTGTCAACTAGTTGGGAGTCGTTCTCAGGTGAGTGTAAAGGGGATGAAAACAAAATGCAATATAATGCAATGAAATACCCTTCGGGTGTGATATATCGCTTTGCGATGTAAATAGTCGCTATACAACCATGATATAATATCCTTTCATATGCACTGGGCATATATCATACCGAAGGTATTTCATGTGTTTGCACATTTCACCCGGCCGTAGGACGGATATCATTGATGTAAATAAAAAAGAGGCCCATGGCCTCTTTCTTCACCTCTTCGGTACCTACAATACAAGCTCCCTTGCCGGTGGGGCGGTTCGAACAAAGTACGATCGAACTACATCATCCCCATGCCGCCCGGCATTCCGCCTGGCATTCCTGCTGGTGATTCTTCTTCTATGTCAGCGACTGCTGCTTCTGTTGTCAAGAACATCGCTGCAATAGATGCCGCGTTTTGTAGCGCGGACCTTGTCACTTTCGTCGGGTCGACGATTCCAGCTTCTTTCATGTTGACATACACGTTGTTGAGCGCGTCAAATCCGATACCGATCTCAGAGTTAAGTACTTTATCCACTATCACAGAACCTTCAAGACCTGCATTGTGTGCGATCTGTCTCACAGGTTCTTCTAGCGCTCGTCTGATGATAATCGCGCCTGTCTTTTCATCACCCATCAGTGTTTCGATCAGCGCTTCGACTTTGGCTACCGTATTGATATAAGCCGTTCCGCCACCTGGCACGATTCCTTCTTCAACAGCTGCACGAGTCGCGTTTAAGGCGTCTTCTATTCTAAGTTTCTTTTCTTTCATTTCAACTTCAGTCGCAGCACCTACTCTGACAACCGCTACACCACCTGAAAGCTTAGCCAGGCGTTCTTGTAGTTTTTCCCTATCGAAGTCTGAAGTTGCAGCCTCAATTTGAATTTTTATCTGTCTCACACGCTCCTGGATGACATCGTGGGCACCTTCACCGTTAACGATCGTCGTGCTGTCCTTATCGACTTTCACAAGGTGCGCGCGACCTAACATGTCTACTGTCGCTTCCTTTAGGTCATATCCAAGCTCAGTCGAAATCACTTGACCGCCTGTGACAATGGCGATATCTTCAAGCATCGCTTTTCTTCTGTCGCCAAATCCTGGTGCCTTGACGGCAACCACATCGAATGTACCGCGCAGCTTGTTCACTACGAGTGTCGCTAGCGCCTCGCCTTCGATATCTTCAGCGATGATCAGCAGTTTTCTGCCCTCTTGAACGATTTTCTCAAGGATCGGAAGTATCTCTTGGATGCTTGTGATTTTCTTATCTGTGATTAAAATATATGGTGATTCCAAAGAGGCAACCATTTTTTCATGGTCACTAGCCATGTAAGATGAAATATATCCTCTATCAAATTGCATACCCTCAACCACTTCAAGGTCAGTAGTCATGGTCTTTGATTCTTCAACAGTGATAACGCCTTCTGTTCCCACTTTTTCCATCGCTTCAGCAATCAGCTCTCCAATTTCTGAATCGGCAGCTGAAATGGAAGCGACATCGGCGATCGCCGATTTAGTGTCCACAGTCGCTGAGATATTCTTAATCTCCTCTACTGCCACCTTCACCGCTTTTTCAATGCCTTTTCTAAGAATCATAGGATTAGCGCCTGCAGCCACGTTTTTCAGGCCCTCGCGTACAATCGCCTGTGCAAGCAATGTCGCAGTTGTCGTACCGTCACCGGCGACATCGTTTGTTTTAGTAGCTACTTCTTTAACCAGCTGCGCGCCCATGTTTTCAAACTTATCTTCAAGTTCGATTTCTCTTGCGATCGTCACGCCGTCATTTGTGATAAGGGGCGATCCGAATTTTTTTTCAAGTATAACGTTTCTGCCCTTTGGTCCAAGTGTTACTTTTACTGTGTTCGCTAATTTATCAACGCCGATTTCCAGTCTTTTTCGCGCGTCTTCACTAAATAAAATTTCTTTTGCCATGTCAAAAACCTCCCTATTCTACAATTGCCAATATGTTTTCAACATCAATTACTGTATACGTATCGTTACCGATTTTCACATCAGATCCCGAGTATTGTTTAAAGATCACACGGTCACCGACACTTAATGGAAACTCAGCATCAGTATTAAGCGGTATTTCAACTACTTCGGCAATTTGTGGTTGTTCTTTTGCCTGTCCAGGTAAAACAATCCCGCTAGCTGTCTTTTCTTCTGCTTCAACGCGTTTGATTACTACTCTTTCTCCTAATGGTCTAATTTTCATGATGACCCTCCTTGTTTGATTTTAGCACTCTATAAAGACGAGTGCTAACTATACCAATATAAACTAAAAAAGGGATGATTTCAACCCCTTTTAATGCAATCATCATTCATCCATGCGTCACATGATGTCTTCCAGTATCAAAAACTGAAAAAACATGTTCATCATCGAGCGAATAATAAACTACTTTCCCTTCTTTCCTGTATTTCACCAACTTTTCCTGCTTTAAGATTCTCAGTTGATGTGAAATTGCCGATTGAGACATATCCAGTAGATTTGCCAAATCACAAACACATAATTCCTGTTCCTTTAATACACTGATAATCCTCAACCTGTTATAGTCGCCAAAGGCTTTAAAAAAGCTAGCTAGTCCCAGGTACTCGTCATTATCCAGCATATGCTTTCTCGCGGACTCGACCTTTTCAGGATGAATCACATCGCAATCACATATTTTCATTGAAGTTCCTTTCTGCTAATAGGTGTCCAATATCTCCTCTACCCACTGCATCGACTCAAAATAGACAGTTGGCAGTGATTGCTCGCTGAATGAGAGTTCATTGCAAAACTGATACATGCCAGTCCAGTCCGTCTGTTCATAACTTTTGACAAGTCCAAGCATATGACCTAGTTTGTTGATGTTCCCCTTTAAGGCACTGATGATGATATCGTCAAGCGGCAACTCGCTTAGCACATCGTCAAGCGACCTGTTCGTCATAATATCGATCAGCGATAAGAGACCAGTTAAAAAGGATTCATCGGCAAGCGACTTCAGACCAAGATGCTCAGCGAGCTTCTCCATCATTTTCCCTCGGATAAGGACCGTCCTGACCAGCTCGTCCGGCTTGTCCGCACTTACTTCTTGAAGCATCAGAAGCATCACCCATTTATTAAGCTCTTTGAGCCCCAGCATCACAAGCGCCTGACTGATCGTTTGAATTTTCGCGCTTCTGTAGAACGCCGCCGAATTGATGAGTTTTAACAACTTAAACGACAAGGACACATCGGATTCCACAACCTTCGACAACTTTTCATAATCAGGCGATTCGCTTGAAAGTTCCTGCATCAGCCTAAGGTATGAAGTCGAGATGGTCTTGATATCCGTCGTCTTTATCAGATCCGGTTTTGCAAAAAAGTAACCCTGAAAATAATGATAGCCTAGTCTTACCGCTTCGCGGTAATCGGTCATCGTCTCAACCTTTTCTGCCAGTAGTTTTACCGAGAACTGCTTGAGTCTCTCTGTCAGGACCAACCTATCCATAGGCGAGGTCATCATAAAATCTACTTTTACAATATCCGCATACTTCATGAGCGGCTCTGTGGGTCCATCAAGAACCATGTCGTCAAGAGCGATTGTATATCCCATCAGCTTGAATTTGATAATGGCATCAATCAGCTTATCAGTGACCGGCACATCTTCAAGCACTTCAACGACAAGCTTATCCTTATCGAAAAGAAGCGGAATTTCTTCAAGGATCAACTGATCGGTGAAGTTGATGAATGCCATTTTATTTGCAACAAGCTTTGAAAAATCAGTAACCATCATCGATTGGGTGATCACTTTCGACGTAGCCTGATTGCCATCAAAAAAAACACTGGTATTGAAACGGTCATCGCTTCTATATAACAATTCATAAGCAAATACATTAAGTTTTGTATCAAAAATAGGTTGTCTAGCTAAAAACTGTTCCATATTCCACCACCAGATCTATCGCTATCAATCATCAGTCATTTAACATCTATCCCATCCTATACCCAAAACCATGAGTTAAAATAAAATTTATCAGTTTAAAGTCAAAGAAAAGACCACAGCCATTGCGATGGCAGGCAAAAGATTTCCAACTCTGATTTTCATAATACCCAGCATGTTGATTCCAATCGCTATAATCAGCACACTTCCGACGGTTGAAATATCTGCGATAAGCACTTCGGTTAAAAACGGTTTCAAAAATCCCGCTCCGATGATGATACTACCTTGATAAAGGAGAACAGGAATCGCTGAGAAGGCTACTCCGATACCAAGAGTGCTCCCTAACAGGACACTGATCACGCCATCGATCAACCCCTTGGCGACAAGTACGCTGTGATCGTTATAAAGTCCGCTGTTCAAACTTCCTACAATCGCCATGGATCCAACACAAAAGAGTAGCGTCGCAGAGACAAAACCGCCAACAAAGCCATCCGACTTGATCGCAAATGTATCTTTGATCCATTGCGAAAAATTAGTCAGCCTATCCTCAATGCGCATCCATTCACCAAGAAGGGCTCCGCTTGCTAGCGACATCAGCATGATCAGCGGATTTGTCACCTTCAGCGCGCCCTGAAATCCGATAATCAGCACCCCAAGAGCCATGGCCTGAAGGATAAGGGTTTCAAAGCGCTCACTCACACGCCCTTTTAAGGCGATTCCCAAGCTTCCCCCTATGAGAATCGCAGCCGCATTTACAATATCACCAAACATGAAGTCACCTACTTCCTTTCAAGCTTTATGCTTCGCTCATAATAAAACATGTATTGTTGTACCAGGCCTCTTGCGACAGGAAACTTTCTTTCCAGCGCAAGCCTGATTTCTTTATCTCCACCTGCATCGATTCCCCATTTGTCCTTGGCAGCTTTTTTTATCCATGTATCTACAGGGAAAACTTCCCATCGGCCATAACCGAAAAGCGCGATACAGTCTGCCACCTTGCGGCCTACACCTTTTAGAAGCATCAGTTCTTTTACAAGCGCCTCGGTATCAAGCTCACACCAGTTTCGCCACTCTTTTGAAGCTGACAAATACTCGATGGTTTGTACAAAATAGGGCGCGCGGTAACCTACCCCCATCGCTCTAAAGTCACCTTCAGTAAGGTGTGTCACCTCTTCCACTGTCGGAAAAGCATAAACTTCCTCACCTTCCACAGTCCCAATGAGCCGTCCTGAGCAGATAGAAAGCTTATCAACAAAGTTACGGATTCTTGGAATATGATTGTTCGCGGACATGATGAAGGTCATGATCATCTCAAAGGGATCTTGCCTAAGTAGCCGTATGCCCCTGCCAAACTCGATTGAAGTTTTAAGGGTGGACTCCCGCTCAAGAATCGCATCGTTCGCGTCCTTATAAGACCTTTGCCCGTCCAGATAGGTGATCCAGTCCACCGGTTCTCCGATCATATTTTCTATCTGTACCGTACACTCATCAATCTGTACCATCTCACATAATCCATTCAAATGAACCACAAGAAACCTATTTTCTGCAAGCTCTTTCCACCGAAAGGATTGGCCGCTTTCATGAATTTTTTTTAAGTCGATTATGTCGCCAGTAAATCTAATCATCATGTCACCTCATAGATAAAAGTATACCTCAAGTACCTAAGGGTGTGAAGTAATTTAGAGATACGAAAGTCATCGTTCTTATCTTTTATAAGTAAAAACCGCCCTGGAGCGATTCATCACTCCAGAGCGGTCGATTTTAGGGTTATAGGAATTTCTCGATAATGAACTTGGCGATAAAGATTGCCGCTAGAACATAGGTTAATGTTGGAATATCTTTAGATTTTCCAGTAAATACTTTAACCACTACATACGACACGATACCAAAGATGATACCGTCTGCGATGGAGTAAGTGAAAGGCATCATGACAAATGTCAAGAAAGCTGGTAGGGCGTCTGAGAAATCATCCCATTTGATTTTAGCAACAGGAGCCATCATGAACATACCGACGATGATCAGCGCTGGAGCCGTAGCTGCCGCAGGAACAATTAAGAACAGCGGTGCAAAGAATAAAGCGACTGCAAAGAAGAACGCGGTAGACATCGCTGTAAGACCTGTTCTACCACCGTCTGCAACACCTGCTGCCGATTCAACATATGTCGTTACAGTAGATGTACCTAAAACGGCGCCGACAGTAGTTCCAATCGCATCAGCCATAAGCGCTTGCTTAGCGTTAGGCACCTTACCGTCCTTATCGAGCATACCCGCTCTATCGGATACACCAATCAGCGTTCCGACCGTATCGAACATATCTACAAATAGTAAGGTAAACAGAATGACCAGCATATCGCCGTTGAAGATGCTCGAAAACTCAAACTTAAAGAGAATCGGCGACAAAGAAGGTGGCATTTGAACCAGTGTGAAATTATCAAAATTGATTAGACCGAACGGTACGGCAATGGCAGTAGAAATCGCAATACCTATGAGTATCGCTCCACGTACGTTTCTAGCCAGCAGCACACCAGTGATTAAAAGTCCGATGATTGCGACAAGCGCACCAGGTGATGTCAAATCACCAAGCGAAACGATAAGTCCATCAAGCGACCCGTCAGGCAATGCGAATTTTCCGGATTGTACGATTCCCGCATTGACAAAACCGATCAAGGCGATAAATAGACCGATACCGACTGAAATAGCGTGTTTGATTCCCAAAGGAATGGCATTGATGATCGCTTCACGCACGTTGAAGAATGTAAGAAGAATAAATATGATACCTTCAATTAAAACGGCTGTTAAAGCGGTTTGCCAGCTATACCCCATCGCACCGACAATAGTGAATGCGAAAATGGCATTAAGTCCCATACCAGGCGCAAGTGCGAATGGTAGGTTCGCCATCATACCCATTGCGACCGTCCCCACGATTGCAGCGAGCGCTGTAGCAGTGAATAATGCACCCTTATCCATGCCTGTAGTACCAAGGATGAATGGGTTGACTGCCAATATGTAAGCCATAGTCATAAAGGTTGTTAAACCGGCTATCAACTCTCTACTTACAGTTGTTTTGTGTTCTGAAAGCTTGAAAAACTGCTCCAGAAAACCCTTGTTTTTATTCATGTAATACCTCCTGTCTTATATGTCAGATGACATAACCCCAAAACATTATATCAGATGATTCATGCATTAAAAGTGTTTTTAGTGTTTTTATCTATATATTTTTGTTAATATTACATAAAAAAAACGACTGCTCTTAGTCGTTTTCTTACAATTCATTCATCCCTATTGTCATGCTTTGATGGAACCACAATCAGTCCGCCATTGTTGATCATCCGGTCGATGACTTTTAAACTGACCCCTGTAGCCCTGTGGACCTCTATCATCTGGGCGTTGGGATGTGCGCTCACATAGTTCTTGACCACCTCATAATCCTGTCGTTCAAGCGGTTGGCAAGCGCTGCAATAGCCAGTATTGGCAGCTGTTTTATTGATTTTTCCACATCGTTTGCAGACAGTTTGCATAAGCTTACCTCTTGAGTTCTAAAATATGCTTGATTTTTAGTGCAGTCTGGAGGCCATAACGATCCTGTTCATCATCCAAATCCTTATTCGTAATTTCTTTAATACGGGTGATGCGATAGAGAATGGTGTTGTAGTGGGTAAACAGCGATTCAGACATCTTTTTTAAGTTGCCGTTCATCTCAAAATAAATCTCAAGTGTCTTTACAAGATCGGTATCCCTCTTTTTATCGTACGCGACTAGGGGTTCGATCGACGCCTGATAAAACTCAGTCAGTTCATCCCTAAGCACATCATGACTTAACAACTTATATATACCCAATTCGTCAAATATAATCGTTTTAGTTTGATTAATTCCAGAAAGTTCAATCGCTTTTAAGGCGTCTGTCAGACTCTGATGTGTATTGATGATGTCCTCATAGATTCTACCGACACCCACAATGAAATCAGGTACAAGCGATTTATCGCTCAAGGTCTCTTCGACATGGTTAAGAATTGTTCCGATGTTCTTTTTATAACTTACTTTGTCTTTCCACATGAACAGCAAGTTGATTGTCTGCTCTTTTGTAGAGACCAAATAGGTTTGAGAGACTTTCATCAGCATGAGTTCAAGTAGGTAGATCACCTTGGTCATCCGCTGCGACTTGATCAGACCTCCCTGATCTTCATCTCCGATCAGCTTGATGCTGACTATGCTATAGTGGCTTTCCGGTCTGAATCCATAGTTGCCAGCCCGTTCAATGGCCTTTTCCCGTCTGATCGAATCGTTTGCTATCAGGTCATCGAAAAATTCTGCCTTATACTTGTTTTCGACTTCCTTGATCGAAAGTTTCTTTAAGGATTCAATCGCCAAAAGTGAGGCAGCCGACTCAAGGCTTAATATATCGACATTTCCAATCGGTCTCTTATGCCCGTAGACGACTAAATGTCCATGCACCTCATCTTTTACAAGCACCGGGATGAATGTTCGCTCAACTGACTGTTCATCCACCGTTATCGTGTCTGTACGCTTTCTACCGATCACCATTTGCCTGGTTCTGGCATAGGTGTTGGTAATCTTTAAAAATCGTTCGTCCACTTTATATGGAGAGATCACCTCATCAAACTGATAATCGACATAAAAAGTAGGATGTTCGAGATTGCCTGTCAACATGTCTACGATATCCACAGCTGTACCGCCCTTAAGAAGGATAGCCATCGTCTCATTGTGGACAGCTTCCACCTTATCAAGAATTAGAGCTTGTCTATTGAGAAGTAATTTATAGATAGGGGTCATGATATCGTTGAAGGGCACTTCATAATCCAAATCGATTACGGGAAAACCAAGTTCATCAGCAAGTGCTACTAGCGATGGATCAAGTTCTTGGATATAAGGATAGATCTTCACACACAGACCGGCCAGACCTTTTTCCTTAAATTCAATAATCATTTGCTTCACTCTATTTAGCGGTTCATTTTTAAATACATATGCGGTAGTAAGCAAAAGCTCGCCTGGTTTCACCCAGTTCATGATGTCAAGATCGACCATGATGTTTACATTTACTACAAGCTCGTTGATGCCTTTTTTTCCGGCAATCAACTTTCCGCCTTTAAAAAAGTCCATCTCCATCAAGTCATTCAGTCCAATACCCTTTTCATTTATCATAACTGCCCCCCTGTTGTAACTTTTATACAGTTAACATACCCAAACTTTAAGCAATTATACCTAAAGAAGTAATATCCTTTTATATATTATCACCAATATCATACTTACTTAAGAGATACATTGCAAGAGAAAAATGAAGATTCTGAGAATTGACTTACTTACACAAATGAATAAAGCTGTGCACCAGCACAGCTTCAGTCTTATAACCATATGTTTTGAAAAACGCAACTCTCTTCTTAAACAACTCCGATTCCAGCTTCATCAAAAGTGATCATCTCTATCCCCATAAAGCAGGCGGCTTCTAGAATGTTGAACATCAATGCTCCACCTGTACCTTCACCAAGTCTCATATCCAAATCCAGCGGAGGGTCGACACCTAAGAGTTCAGAAGCGAATTTCGCCCCTTTTTCCTTGCTTTTATGCGAAGGAATCAAATACTCCTTGACCTTCGGGTTCAAACGAACAGCGACCAGTGCTGATACCGTCGCGATGAATCCGTCGACCACAATCGGTACCCCTTTAGAGGCCGCACCGATAAAGGCTCCACACATCGCACCAAGTTCAAATCCACCCACCTTGGCAAGCACATCGATCGGATCGTTTACATCCGGATTGTTGTTCCTTATCGCATCTCTGACTACATTGATCTTGTGCTTCACCCGTTCGTCGTCAAGGTTGGCTCCCATGCCTGTCACCTGTTCAGGATCTACATTTCCAAAGACAGACAGAATCGCAGCGCTAGGTGTTGTGTTGCATATTCCCATTTCACCGGTCGCCAATATATTATACCCTTCGTCAATCGCATCGACGGCAGTTTCAATACCTACCTCTATCGCACGAATCGCTTGCTCGCGCGTCATCGCAGGTTCTATTCTTAGATTTTTCGTTCCAAATGCAATTTTCTTATTGATGATTCCTGGCATTTCAATAGTCGCATTGACACCTACATCAACAGGTATAAGTTTAGCTTTAGCCTGTTTCGCAAGCGCACAGACCCCGGTATATCCTCTGACGAAATTCAGCGTCTGCTTCAGCGTCACATCTTGAGGGCACACCGCTACATTTTCATCGATCACACCATGGTCACCGCTAAATACAAGAATCGCCCTTTTATCGACAAGTGGTGAAAGCGTCTGATTGATGGCACTGAGTTGCACATAGTACGACTCAAGTTTTCCCATGCTTCCAACAGGTTTTATCAGATTATCGACCCTTGTCTGTGCTGTGTCCGACCATTTCGAGTCCACTTCCTTGATTGCATTTAACGCGTCATTCAATTTACTCATCGTAATCCCCTTTCGTACCTTCACTAGGCTTTTCGACATAAAAAAAGCCCAGATTCTTCTTTGACAAAAAGAACCTGGACTTTACCGTCATCCAAATTAAGCATGTATGGCAGGTCTCCTGGCTTAGCTTCAACACGACTTATGCCTTCCCGCTTACGCAGTGGCTGTGATAAGTCGTTCCACATTACAGTGATGGGTTCGCTGAGGATTTAAACCTCATTCCCTATTCTCCCTT
This sequence comes from Fusibacter sp. A1, assembly GCF_004125825.1. Classification (NCBI taxonomy): domain Bacteria; kingdom Bacillati; phylum Bacillota; class Clostridia; order Eubacteriales; family Fusibacteraceae; genus Fusibacter; species Fusibacter sp. A1. The sequence goes on from NZ_QQWI01000003.1 coordinate 110,581, forward strand.
ACGGGCACCGATACCCCTATATTATAATCTGTTTTTACTTAAGTGGCAAGTCATCTTCTGGATCCACCACATGATGGAAGGGTCCCCTATAGGCATAGACATTCAAATTGACGCGGTCCTTATCGCTCATCACCACACCCTCCATCAGAAGCAGCGATTTCTGAAGCTCATAACCCTCATAGGTAGGCAGGGAAATATGCCCCGAGCTGTTGAGGACCCTATGCCAAGGCAGATCCGAATCTTGATAGCGCCTCATAGCCCCACTTACAAACCTAGCAGCCTTCGGGTTTCCTGCCGCCGCAGCCACTTGCCCGTAAGTCATGACATTCCCCTTAGGAATAGACATAATAACCGCAATCACCTTATCATAAAAACTCATCTGAGCCATAGTATACCTCTCTTTACCAAGAACGTAGTGTGTTCTTGGCGATGTAAGTCAACGTCTTTTGTTGACGGATCGGACAGTCTGTTCTTGGCGATGTAAGTCAACGCATTTTGTTGACGGATCGGACAGTCTGTGAACAACACTTTCCATCTTTATTCTACACGCTATCACAATCAATTGCAAATGGTTATCACTGAGAAGGAAGTTGATGGATAAGGACTATTATAATAGGAAGAAATAAAATAAAAGAAATAATAGAAGAAAAAATAAAAGAAATAATAAAAAGCGAATGATATGCCCTTCGGGCGTGAAATATCTTCGATATGATATAATCGCTTCGCGATTGTGATATGAAATCCTTTTATGGGCCGAAGGCGTATATCACATCCGCAGGATATTTCATGCACGCAGGGCATATCACCCGGCCGAAGGACGGATTTCATTGGTAACTATTAATCAATAAAAAAAAAGCTAGACCGAAGTCTAGCTTTTATTTATTGATTAATAGTTACCTTGTTGGTGCATAGCGTCAGCAACTTTTACGAAGCCAGCGATGTTAGCACCAGCAACTAGGTTGTATCCTAAGCCGTAAGCTTCAGATGCAGTAGCTGCGTTGTTGTGGATGTCGATCATGATTTGGTGAAGTTTTTCGTCAACTTCTTCAGCAGTCCAAGAAAGTCTCATTGAGTTTTGTGACATTTCAAGTGCAGAAGTAGCAACACCACCAGCGTTAGCTGCTTTAGCTGGACCAACAAGAACACCTTTTTCCATAAGGAACTTAAGTGCTTCGTTTGTAGTTGGCATGTTAGCGCCTTCTACTACGAATTTGATACCGTTAGCTACGATTGCTTCAGCATGCTCAAGGTGGATATCATTTTGAGTTGCACATGGCATGATGATATCAACTTTTCTGCCCCATGGTTTTTCACCAGCAAAGAACTCACAACCGAATTTATCAGCGTAGTCTTTTACTTTATCTCTACCAGATGCTCTCATTTCAAGAAGGTAGTTGATTTTCTCGTCTGTTACGATACCGTCTGCATCGTAGATGTATCCATCTGGACCAGAAAGAGTAACAACTTTACCACCAAGGTCTCTAACTTTGATGCAAGCGCCCCATGATACGTTACCGAAACCTGAAACAGCAACAGTTTTACCTTCGAAAGATAAACCTTCGTGCTTAAGCATTTCGTTAGCGAAGTATGTTACACCAAAACCAGTAGCTTCTGGTCTGATTAGTGAACCACCGTAAGGGCGGCCTTTACCAGTTAACACGCCGTTTTCAAACGCGCCTCTGATTCTTCTGTATTGACCGTACATGTAGCCGATTTCACGACCACCAACACCGATATCGCCAGCTGGAACGTCAACGTCTGGTCCGATGTGTCTGTAAAGCTCAGTCATAAAGCTTTGGCAGAATCTCATTACTTCAGCGTCTGATTTGCCGTTAGGATCAAAGTCAGAACCACCTTTACCGCCACCGATTGGTAAGCCAGTTAAAGAGTTTTTAAAGATTTGCTCAAAACCTAGGAATTTAACGATTGAAATATAAACAGTTCTGTGGAAACGAAGACCACCTTTGTAAGGTCCGATAGCTCCGTTAAATTGTACACGGAAACCTCTGTTTACTTGAAGGTTACCTGCATCATCAACCCAAGGAACTCTAAAGATGATTTGTCTTTCAGGCTCAGTGATTCTTTCAAGAATGTTTGCCTGTACCCACTCAGGGTGTTTGTCCATTACTGGCTCCAACGACTCGAATACTTCTTCTACTGCTTGTAGAAATTCTGGCTCATTAGCGTTTCTTGCCTGTACGCGCTCAAATACTTCCGAAATGTACTTGTTCATCATACCTCTCCCTTTTCGTGTTGCCGCATTATTTACGGCAAAGATTGTTAAGTTCTTAACCATTTCTATGGCTGCAAACCTTTTCCTAATCAATTTTCGCCTTTATCATAACGAATATTATCAAGTAAAACAATGTTTTTTTGTAAAAACATTTTTTGATTATGAAATTAAACTTGCAGTCTATTTACATAAAATAGCCATTACCAATACTTGCACAAACCAGACTGATAGTGGTTTTCACTTAACCGTGAAATATTTATCGATTTTTTAACATTTTCATTGCAAAATTAAATCGTCAGAAAATTTTGAACAATTCGTTAATTTTTTATCCGCTTCACTTGCCTTACATAGACTTCAATCCGAATCACATGTAACTGGGTCATTGCTTCAAGTCCATCTTTAAGAGCAATAATCAGCTTATTGATCCCTACGTGCAGCTTGCTCCCTAAACCACCGATGATCTCGACATGAATAATCACACCTTCTGGTTTCTCATTAAACTTTAGCTTAACAACAGAATGCACCACCTCACTTCGATCAAGATAGTAACCTGCAATTTGAGTGAGCGCCTTTGTCGAAATCGTATATTTCCCCAAGTAGCTGAAGGTCGGTCTGACAACAGACTTTTCCGCCATCTCAAGCCCGGTCTCCCGTTTAAAGGAAAACACCTTAAGCTTGTCTAGGAAATAACCGCTAAAATCACTTTTCAGCTCGACAGAAGGCACAGGTATAACGTGCTTGCCATGTTTACTCCTCATATCCCTTGCTGTCTGGATTTCTTCAGGAGTAGAAATATCATCGATATAGACCGTTTCGCTGATTTCTCCTATCCCCAACCGTCGTGCGATTTTCTCAACCATGGCATCCGAGGTTCCGATGATCAACAGCTTCTTAGGATTGTGAAGATCTAAGGCCGCCTTGACCTCCTGTAAGTGGCTGTCGTGATGGAATATCGCTCGTTTGACAGCGGCGATATACGTCTGCTCGCGCTTTGCGGACTTACCTGCAATTTTCTTATTGTGTTTGATCAGCAGACCATCATCGATAATGTAATGAATATCATGTTGTCTTGCGACAAATAGAGCGCGATGGCTTTTTCCTGTACCACTTGATCCTACCAGTGCATATACTTTCATAACCTCACCCATTTCTATGTACCCAGCAAACTTCTGGTCAACCCACTTCGTTTTAAAAATTTTAATGTTTAGATTTATATCGCTTAATTTATAACGATTCTCAATATAAAGACAGCATATTCACGTTTTTTTAACTTCACCTTACTTGTTATTGTAAATCATATCTCATATAATTCAATTACAAACTGACACATCAACACATAAACGTGTACCTCGTGTCAAATTTATAGGAGGATTCAAATTATGGCTTATATCATTAATGATTCTTGCATCAGCTGTGGCGCTTGCGAACCAGAATGCCCAGTATCATGCATCACTGCTGGCGATAGCATCTACGTTGTAGACGAAGCTTCATGCATCGACTGTGGCGCTTGTGCGAATGTTTGCCCTGTAGACGCAGCACAACCTAAATAAGGTATTTAAAAAGCTACTCGTAAGAGTAGCTTTTTTAGTTTATTTTTCAGATTTGTCTTCAAGCTGCTTGAATCCTTGATGAAGCCTACTCAAATATTTGAGTACGGCTTTTTCTTCATTTATGGTAAGCTCTGAAATTGCAAACTCGAGCGGGGCGTGCAACTTACTGCTCGCAACCGCCAGTTGCCTATCACCGAACTCGGTAAGACCAAGAACCACAAGTCTCTTGTCGACTGGGTCTTCTGATTTTTCTATCAGTTTTGACTTCAGTAGCCTAGAAACAAATTTCGCAAGATCCGCACGTGGATAATTCATATTTGTGCAAAGCGATTTAAGGGACTGAGGCTCATCATTCAAAACTTCCAATATGGCCACATCCATAATGTCGAGCTTGCACGTAGCTGTTCCAAGTTTTTTATTGCTATGGATGCGGTTCACACGCATTAGCGTTTTATTCAACATGGTATTCAGTTCTTTGCTGTACTGCGACATAGATAGACCTCACTATTTTTTTACGATTACCGCTTCACCCATACCGCCACCTATACAAAGTGTAGCTAGGCCAGTCTTAACTTCTCTTTTTTGCATTTCATGAATAAGTGTCACAAGAATCCTTGCACCACTTGCTCCAATAGGATGTCCAAGCGCGATTGCTCCGCCATTGACATTTGTAATCTCCATGTTTAACTCAAGCTCTTTTGCAACAGCAAGCGCTTGAGATGCGAAAGCCTCGTTTGCTTCCACCAAATCCAAATCAGCTACGGTCAAGTTCGCTTTTTTCAGCGCTTTCCTAACTGCAGGAACAGGACCGATACCCATGATTTCAGGAGCGACACCTGCAGATGCGTGGCTGACAACCGTCACAAGTGGCGTTAATCCAAGCTGATCCGCCTTTTCTTTGCTCATTACGATGATACAAGCTGCACCGTCGTTGATGCCTGATGCATTTGCCGCCGTTACACTGCCGTCTTTTTTGAATGCCGGGCGAAGTTTAGCTAATTTCTCAACAACCACGCCATGCTTGATATATTCATCTTCTTCAAATACAATAGGATCGCCTTTTCTTTGAGGAATCACTACTGGAATAATCTCGTCTTTAAATCTACCGCTTTTTTGAGCCGCCTCAGCACGGTTTTGTGAAACAACTGCAAACTCATCTTGTGCTTCTCTTGAAATTTCGTATTTTGAAGCTAAGTTTTCAGCCGTCTGACCCATATGGAAGTCGTTGAAGGCATCCCACAAGCCGTCTCTCACCATCGTATCATAAAGTTGACCATCGCCCATACGTTGGCCCCAACGAGCCTCTTTTAATAGATATGGCGCCATTGACATGGTCTCCATACCACCAGCAACCACGACTTCGTTGTCGCCACTGATGATGGACTGAACAGCAAGTGAAACCGACTTTAATCCAGAACCACAAATCATATTGATTGTCATCGCCGGTGTTTCGATAGATAGTCCCGCCTTAATCGCAGCTTGTCTGGCAACCCCCTGCCCTTGACCCGCTTGAATAACACAGCCCATCATCACTTCATCTACTTCTTTAGGATCCAGATTGATCTTTTCAAGGGCGCCCTTGATAACAGTCGCACCTAAATCCTGAGGAGTCACTTTACCGATTGCCCCACCAAATGATCCTATCGCTGTACGAACAGCAGATACAATTACTACTTCTCTCATATTCAATACCTCCAAGTTAATTATCGGGGAACCAGCCCGACTAGTGCCATTATAGCATATAGTGCTGGGATGGTGATAGTTATTGTGGCATATGCAAATGCATATCTAATAGCCGAAGGCTATATCATACACGAAGTGTATTTCATGCATTTCATGCATATCACCCGAACGCAGTTTGGATATCATTGTAGTAATAAAAAAACTAGACTTCGTCTAGTTAAAGAGCTCTAAGAGGTTATGCACCTCTACGGAATAACAAAATAAGTTATCCTGGCCGGTGGGGCGGTAATAAAAAAACTAGACTTCGTCTAGTTTTGTTTATTACTACTTACTCGCTCCCTTTAGGAAGTATGAGATTGTGAATAGGTCTTCGATTAGGTGAACGTTTTCCACGATGACATCTTCTGGGACCTTTAAATCGATTGGAGCAAAGTTCCAGATGGCTTTTATTCCATTGTTGACTAGCTTCTCTGCAACGTTCTGTGCCGCATCTCTGTTGGTGCATATGTAGGCGATGTCTATAGCTTCTTTTTCCAAATATTCGCTGATGTTTTCTACATCAAGCACCTCTACATCATGTATTTTCATACCGATGAGACGTGGGTTAAGGTCAAACATCGCTTGCAGATTGAATCCGAACTTTTCGAAACTTGTGTAATTCGCTAAAGCTTGTCCAAGATTTCCGGCTCCGATGATGATTGTCTTATAATCGCTTACAAGACCCAATATGCTACCGATTTCAGAAAAAAGTTCCTCTACATTGTAGCCGTATCCCTGCTGTCCGAATCCGCCAAAATTATTTAAGTCCTGTCTGATTTGTGACGCTGTGAACCCCATGATTTCTGAAAGTTCCTTAGAAGATATTCTTTTAACATCTTTCTCGAGCAAATCCTTTAAGTACCTGTGATACTTTGGCAAACGTTTAATAACCGCTCTTGAAATTTTTTCGCTCATCGCTACACCCACCCATTACTGTTTATTTGAAAGCATTGCTTTCTATCTAATGTTCGTTAAATGATAATTTATTTACCTAATAAAAATTATAGCATCCTGTTTTCACACTGTCAAACATCCAACCACCCCAAACATAGCGCTCTCAAGGTATATATCATGATTTTTTAAGTCGGGCACTATCACATAATATGATTTTCTGCTAAACTTGTATGGAGGTGATTTCAGTGATTGCATTATCATTTAGTCAAATAAAAAAAGCATATTACGAACAAACTGTGTTGGATTCGATTTCATTTTCGATAAACGCACAAGACAAATTGGGACTTATCGGCCGTAACGGCACTGGAAAAACAACCATATTACGCCTTATTGCAGGTGTTGAAGAACCAGATAGCGGTATGATTTATATGGACAGCAAACTCAAGGTAGGTTATATGAAGCAAACCGATGAGTTGGATGAGGACTACACATTACTCAGTTACTGCATGTCCGCATTCGAAGATTTGTTGTCTCTAGAAGAGAACCTAACTGCCATGGAACATGAAATGGCTAGTTTTAAGACAGACAATGAAGATTTTAAAATCTTCATGAGCAAGTACGAAGCCTTATCCCACAGCTTCGAACAGCAAGGGGGATACATATTCAGATCAAAGGTCAGGGGTATTCTAAATGGCCTAGGGTTTGGCGACGAATCACATGATCGCGCTGTTAAATCCTTAAGCGGTGGCCAGTTTGCAAGACTTAAGCTAGCCAGACTTCTGATCGACGAGCCCGACATCCTTATTCTTGATGAACCTACAAACCATTTGGACATCGCTACGACCAGTTGGCTTGAGAACTACTTGAAGCAGTATCCAAAAACATTGCTGCTAGTGTCGCATGACAGGTATTTTTTAGATAGCGTATGCACCAAAATCATGGAAATTGAAAATAGCAATACGATGATTTACGATGGCAACTATACGGTCTTCAAAAAGAAAAAGGAAGCACATCTTGAACAGCTGAAGCGTCAATATGAAAAGGCTCAGTCAGAGCGCGCCAAACAAGAAGAACTCATACGAAAATTCAAGCAGCGTGGAACCGAAAAATTGGCTAAGCGCGCGAAAAGCCGCGAAAAACGCCTAGAACGACTGGAAACTCCTGAATATGTCGCTAGCCGCGACAATAAGATGAAGCTGAATCTGAAGGCTGGTTTGAGTTCTGGAACCGAAGTCCTCCATGTCGAAAATCTTTGTAAATCCTATGGCGAACAAGAAGTCATACGCGATGTTTCCTTCAACGTGTTTAGGGGTGAACGGATCGGACTGATCGGACATAACGGCACGGGCAAATCAACCATACTCAAAATACTTGAAGGTTCTCTGGATTTTGATGAAGGTCAGATCAAATTTGGTCACCAAGTACTTTGCGCTTACTATGATCAAAGTATGGAAGATCTGGATCCCGAGTGCACGATTATCGAAGAAATTCATAATTTCGTCCCTTTGATGGATGAAGTGGATATAAGAACCCTCTTAGGTAGATTCCTGTTTACAAGCGATGATGTCTTCAAGCCGATCAAAGTGCTTAGCGGCGGCGAGAAGGCAAGGGTCATGCTTACAAAGCTCTTCTTGACCGACTCTAACTTCTTGATGATGGATGAGCCGACAAATCATCTTGACATCTACAGTAAAGAGGTGCTCGAAGACGCGCTTGGCTCGTATGACGGTACCATGATCGTCATCTCTCATGACCGGTATTTTCTTGATAAGATCTGTGACCAGATCCTAGAAATCGACAATCATGAACTGACGCTTTATCACGGAGGCTATAGCTACTACACAGAAAAGAAAGCTGCCTTGGCCGCAAAAGACGAACCGGACAAGCCACTTGTCACAAAGACTGAAAAGAGACAGGACAAGAAAAAAGAACGACAGATGATCAATCAAAAAAAATCGCTTCAATCACAGGTAAGTGAAATCGAAGCAATCATACACTCTACCGAAACACGCCTAGAAGAAATCGCCCACGAGCTATGCGATGAAGCGGTTTACAGCGATCCTGAAAAGACAAAGGCGATTTTGTCAGAAGAGAAACAGCTGAAAACCACACAAGAGGAATTATATGAGAAGTGGGAAGAAATCAACGAACAGTTGAGTGATATGTAAACGTTTAAAAGGACAGCGAACTCCATCGCTGTCCTTTTCTTATAGTTATAGCTCTATTCTCCAAGTCTAAGATTTGGTGTCGCATTCAGTGCGAGGTCGCATCCTACATGCTCCTTGCTATGATAAAAGGCGCTTGCTCCGATCATTGCGGCATTATCTGTACAAAGCACCAATGAAGGGTAGTAGACTCTGCAGTCCGTTTTTGAGATCGCCTCTGTGAGCGCCTCCCTAAGTCTTGAATTGGCAGCGACTCCACCTGCGACAACAAGGGTATCCATCTCATAGTCGGCTAGGGCGTCCATAGCCTTTGTCACCAAGACCTCGATGACCGCCTCTTGGAAACTGGCAGCAACATCCGCATCGACAACTTCGATGTTTTTCTGCTTTGCCTGGTTCAGATAGTTGAGCACTCCTGACTTGATACCTGAAAAACTAAAGTCATAGGAATCCTTTTCTAAAAAAGTTCTTTTAAAATGAATCGCCTCACGGTTTCCTTCTTTTGCGAGTTGATCGACATATGGTCCACCAGGGTACGGCAGTCCTAAGGTCCTAGCCACTTTATCATACGCCTCACCTATCGCATCGTCACGCGTCCTGCCGATCACCTCAAACTCGGTGTAGGACTTTGCAATAGCAAGATGGGTATGCCCGCCTGATACCACAAGACACATGTATGGCGGTTCGAGTTCTTTATTTTCAAGCAGTACAGAACTGATATGTCCTTCGATATGATTGACAGGTATCAGGGGTTTTCCTAGGGCAAAACTTAGGGTTTTGGCATAGTTCACACCCACAAGCAGCGCTCCTACAAGTCCAGGACCCTCTGTCACAGCAATCGCATCGACTTCATCAAACTCAAGACCTGCTGCCTCTAAAGCCTGGTCTATGACGTGTGCGATTTTATCCAAATGGTTTCTCGATGCGATTTCTGGTACCACACCACCATATAATTTGTGAATTTCTATTTGCGAATAGATTATACTTGATAGAATAGTTCTACCGTTTTCAACGATTGCGACCGATGTTTCATCACAGCTCGTCTCTATGGCAAGTATCTTCATTGCTTATCTCCTCTTAGATCGGCCCACATGATAAGAGCGTCTTCTCCTGTATCCTGATAATACTTCGGTCTCACTCCACGACTGACAAATCCAAAGCCCTTATAAAGTGCGATTGCAGGCTCATTCGATACACGTACTTCAAGTGTCAAGTGATTGATTTCCTCAGAAACGGCACGATTTACTAAATGTGCGATCAAAGCCTTTCCCAAACCATGTTTTCTGAAAGCCGGGTGGATCGCTACATTGGTGATATGTCCTTCATCCATAACGTGCCAATAGCCCGCATAACCGACGATCACACCATCTACTTCAATGACCATATACCGAGCCAGTCTATTAAGTGTCAGCTCACTCTCAAAGGACGCCCTATCCCATGGCGTTTTGAAAGATAAGGATTCAACAAGCATCACGCCGTCCAAATCACCTAGAGTCATATCACGTATCAGCATTTGGACTTCTCCTCAAGTTCACGCTCCGCCTGAGGTTTTCTTAAATAATCGGCTTCAAGCGACTTATAGTCGCTCAAGGTATAATCACCCTGTTCGTAAGCGTCAAATAGACCAATCGCAGTGTTTAAAACTTCCCTTTGGTCACCGAAATAGGCGCTTTCACCGAGTATATCCGAAATCAATCCACGATGAACAGGAACCCCGTCACCCACAAAAAGTACTTTTTTACCTTCAAGTTTCTCAAGCAGATCAACCATCTTCCATGTGTCAGCCTTTATAACGGCTCCTTGATGATCATAGACAGCCGTGTATACCTGTCCCCTTCTTGCATCGAGAATAGGGCAAACCAGTCCGCTGAACCTTTTTCCGTGGTAGCTTAGCGCCTTTAGTGTGGAAACCGCGTAAATAGGAGTGTTAAACGGATGCGCCAGTGCCTTAACCGTCGACAAGGCGATTCTAAGCCCTGTAAATGAGCCTGGTCCGTTCGCTACGATTATTCCACGGATATCAGATACCTTCGCATCACACTGTTTCAAAATCTGATCGATCAGCGGCAACAGGGTCTGCGAGTGCGTCTTTTTGCTGTTAAGTGTCGTGAACGCCAATAACATTCCATCCTTAGACAGCGCGCAGCTTGCTGTCTTAGTCGTTGCATCAATTGCAAGTAACATCATCTACTCCTTTATCTCAAAATCAAACGATTTATATCCATTTAATTCGAGTATTCGACCTTCTTCATGATTGTCAATCGTAATCAGAATCAACTGATCGGTTTCGACCTTCAGCTCATCAAGAATCTTGTCAGCCCACTCTATCAGAACTATTCCACCCTCATGCAGGTACTCGAAAAATCCGATTTCATCTAACGAGTCTATCGTATCGATTCTATAGACATCCGCATGATATAAAGGTCCTAACGAACACTCATACGCGTTTACAATATTATAAGACGGGCTTGCCATATACCCAGGTATATTCAGCGCCTCACCGATCGCTTTAGTAAGCGTGGTCTTGCCTGTACCTAAATCGCCAATCAAGGCGACAACATCCCCTTTGGAAAGCTTACCCGCTATCAGATGCCCTACATGCATCATCATCTCTTCATTTTTAGCATGAATTCTCATACAATGCCCTCGTTTCAAAATTGTGTGTTCAACATATGATTATATCACTATGTGGCGTATAAATGAAGTACATAGCGACATTTACAAGGCTTTGTAAAAAAGCGGCCGGAGCGAACAAAAAAAACCGTGCATCAGCACGGTTTTTGAATTTACTAGATCAGCCTGAACTTATGCTGTCTTCACTTTTACTTTTTTACTGAACGCAAGTATCGCTCCAAGTGCGATCGATAAGAACGCAGCCGCCATCACTCGGTATTCGGCAGGCAACATGAATGTGATCGTATGTGCAGGAATCCAGAAAAACGGAATCGTCTTCAGCACGATAAACGAAATGAATCCATCCCAGTCAATCGCAGCAGTGATGTCAGAAATCGAAATTTTGCCACTGCGTGAAGCCTTAAGGTCAAGGTAAGTATCCGTATACTTGTGCAGGCCCATAAAGGCAGGTGCGAAGAAACAGTTCATGATGGCACTTGTGAAGAATGCAAAAGCAAGTTGCACCCCTTCAAAAGGTAGGTACCCTTTTGCTTGAGCCGAAATAACGCCGCCGGCAAACACATTGAACATCAAGGTGATCAACATACCGATGCCACCCCAGATGACGATACGCCAAATAAGACCGGCTGGCTTCGAGTAATCGCCTTTGACGATTCTAATCGCCATCAGCTCACCCATCGTAGCCAAAATCGCAAATTTAACAAAACCCATTACATAAGGAACATCATGTGTCCACTTGTTAAAGTATACCTGAGTGGATGGCACTAGCATAAATGCAACGACAGCTGCAAGAGCCAACAACCAAATAAAATCGCCTTTTTTCATATTATCTCTCCTTTAGAATTGTATAATGTCACTATCATTATACCTAAATTCTCAAATTTTACAAAATAATTTTAAGGCTTGTCAAATAATTTTAAACTCTATTTACCGACCTGCTTCATACTGAGGGCGACTTTTTGACGTTTGACATCAATTCCTATCACTCGTACTGTAACAATGTCACCAACACTAACCACATCCATCGGCTTCTTGATAAAGCGGTTCGCCAACTCCGAAATATGAACCAGACCATCCTGCTTAACGCCTATATCCACAAACGCGCCAAAATCGACTACGTTTCTGACAGTCCCCTGCAGCTCCATTCCGTCGGTCAAGTCATCGATGGTCAGCACATCGCTCCTAAGTATCGGCGGCGCCATGTCTTCTCTGGGATCACGACCGGGCTTATCAAGCTCTTTAAGCAAATCTTCAAGTAGGATCATATGGATATCGAGCTCTTCCTTGAGTTTTCTCATACCATACAGATTTGCGAGCCCCTGGGCATTCGGTGCCTCAACGCCTATCATCTTAGGATCAATCTTCAATATCTCCATCAATTTTTTACATACTTCATAACTTTCGGGATGTACACCAGTACGGTCAAGCGCTTCTTTTCCAGTTGGAAGTCTCAAGAATCCAGCCGCCTGATTGAACGCAGCCTGACCGATCCCCTTAACCTTCAGTACTTCCTTACGGGTTTTAAACTCGCCCTTATCATAGCGATAAGAGACAAGATTCTTCGCAGTCGTCTTACTGATTCCCGCAATATGTCGCAGTAACGACTCTGAAGCTGTATTGATATCAACACCAACGCTGTTGACCGCATCTTCAACCACACCGTCTAGTACTTCTGTAAGCCTTTTTTGGTTAACATCATGCTGATACTGACCTACACCTATGGATTTTGGATCGATCTTTACAAGTTCAGATAAGGGGTCCTGTACACGCGCACCAATAGAAATAGCCCCTCTGATCGATACGTCGATATCCGGGTACTCGTCAGATGCGAGCTGCGACGCCGAATAGACCGAGGCTCCCGCTTCATTGACGATCATGTAATGCACTTCGCGGTCGATCGACTTAATCACATCTGCGACAAACTGTTCTGATTCACGTGAACCTGTCCCATTGCCTATCGCAATAAGATCCACCTTGTGTTTCTCGATAAACTGCTTCATGATTTTTGCGCTTTTTTCAATATCCATCTGAGGTTTTGTCGGAAAAATCGTCGTGTATTCCAACACTTTTCCAAGTTCATCCATCACAGAAATCTTACAGCCGGTCCTGTATGCCGGGTCAAAACCCATCACAACCTTTCCACGCAGTGGAGGTGACATCAATAGTTGCTTCAGATTGACGCCAAATATGCCTATCGCATGTTCTTCAGCCCTTTCCGTCATCGCGCTTCTTAACTCACGTTCAAGCGCAGGACTGATTAGACGCTTATAGGCATCCGTAAAGGCACTGTTCACAAATTGATTTTTCAACATATCTTTTAAAACACCACTACCGACCATTTCAACGGCCTTATCATGGTCCAGATCCATTTTCACCTTGAGGATGTTCTCCCGTTCGCCGCGGTTGACCGCTAAAATTCTGTGCGGAGGCATCTTCATGGCATTTTCCTGATAATCATGGTACATCGTATATGTTGCGGCTTCGTCACCTGATTTTGAGACAGCAGTCACGATCATCGCTTCTCTTTCATAGATTTTTCTAAAAGCGTCACGTACACTGGCCATATCGGATATGTGCTCTGCTACAATATCCATCGCGCCTGCAATCGCATCCTCGGCGGTATTTATACCCTTTTCCTCATCAATCAGCCTCTCTGCCTCATGGCGGATCTTAACTTCATCCGAAAGCAGCAATAGGATGTTTGAAAGCGGCTCCAATCCTTTTTCCTTCGCGATTGTCGCTTTGGTTCTTCGCTTTGGCTTAAAGGGCCTATAGATATCTTCAAGCTCCGATAGTTTCTCTGCCTTTGAAATCGCACGTTCAAGCTCGGGAGTCATTTGCTCAAGTTCAGTGATATGTCTTGTCACTTCGCTTTTTCTGTCCTCAAGACTTCTTAAATAAGTAAGTCTGTCACCAAGTTCGCGAAGTTGGGTATCGGTGAGCTTGCCGGTGACTTCTTTTCTATAACGGGCGATAAAGGGAATTGTATTCCCCTCGTCGATCAGTTCCACTGTCTTTTCAACTTGTCCAATTCCAATATTGAGTTCCTTAGCAATCTGTTCAAACATGCGTTTCATCATTCTTCTCCTAGCAAAAACACACCGCCTCATAAGCTGGCGGTGTGTCAAGTCTAAATTTCGTCGGTGTCATCACTTTTCTCACCTATCAGGTAGGCATCGATAAACAGATCGATATCGCCATCCATCACATTTTGCAACTGTCCATTTTCTGCACCAGTTCGGTGATCCTTGACCAGTTGATACGGATGAAAGACATATGATCTTATTTGGCTGCCCCATGATATCTGCGAAAAGTCGCCTTGAATATCTTCAATTTTTTCCTTATGTTCCTGCTCTTTTAAGACAATCAACTTCGCCATCAGCATTTTCATCGCTGTTGCTCTGTTTTTAATCTGAGACCTTTCGTTCTGACATTGTACTACAACACCAGTCGGTAAATGCACGATTCTTACTGCAGAATCCGTTGTGTTGACATGCTGACCGCCGGCGCCGCCAGATCTAAAGGTATCAATTCTAAGATCCACAGGATTGATATCGATCGCTTCCTCGTCATCAAGCTCCGGAATCACATCGATTGCTGCGAAAGAAGTATGCCTTCTGCCCGATGAGTCAAAGGGCGATATGCGAACAATCCTGTGGACGCCTTTTTCCGACTTTAAAAAGCCGTACGCGTTTGGTCCGCTATATCTGATCGTCGCACTTTTCAGGCCTGCCGTGTCATCCTTAAGATAATCCAGTATTTCAACCTTAAAGCCGCGTCTTTCACCCCATCTGAGATACATGCGGTAAAGCATTTCAGCCCAGTCGTTCGCATCTAAACCGCCAGAACCCGCATGAATTGACAAAATAGCGTTTTGCTTGTCGTACTCACCCGAAAGGAGCGCTTCGAGCCTGGCTTTTTTTAACGTCTTATCCAGCGTAGCAAGTCCTTCGACAAACTCCGCCTCCATGCTGTCGTCCTCTTCTTCAAGGGCCATCTCGCATAGCATTTCAAGTTCTTCATATTGCGTCACCAGCGACTCGTACATACCCAAGATCCGCTGGACATCCTTTTGTTCTCTCATTAGAGCGGTCGATTTAGCTTGATCGCTCCAAACACTTGGGTCGACAAGTGCTGCTTCAATTGTTTCAAGTCTCATTTTCAGCCGAGCTGAGTCAAAGTGAAACACTCAGATCTTGTAAATTTTCATGAAGTATTTTGAGCGTTTGCTTACCACGTTCAAAAGTTAACATGTAATCCCTCCTTTTAATTGGTATTAAAGATCAATACCATGGCACTTTTTGAATTTTTTACCGCTGCCACACGGACATGGATCATTTCGACCCACTTTTTCTTCTTTGCGTTTTACCGATTTCTTAGGCAGATCACCTTGATGTGACGCCTGTATCACCGCAGCCTCTTCACGTTTTGTTTCTGTCTTTACAGAAGCATGGAAAAGCATTTTTACAGTGTCCTCTTTAATATTGTGGATCATCTCGTTGAACATGTCAAATCCTTCGATCTGATATGTTTTAACTGGATCTTGCTGACCGATCGCGCGAAGGTTCATACCTTGTTTTAACTGATCCATCGCATCGATATGGTCAATCCACTTATCATCCACAACTTTAAGAAGCACATAGCGTTCAATTTCTCTCATCTTTTCTTCTGGAATCTCTGATTCGAGCTTATCATAGAAAGCTTTTGCCCTTTCAATGACTTTCGCTTTTAGATCTTCAACAGTAAGGTTCGCATCAAAAGGAAGTTCCATCCTTTCAACAAACATCACTTGGTGAAGGTGATCCTCAAGCGCTTTTAAGTTCCAGTCATCGACATATTGAGACGCCGAAGTGTGCTGATCGACGATAGAGTCTATCACATCCTCAACCATCGTCCATATATGATCCTTTAAATTATCTCCGCGAAGTACGCTTTGTCTTTCGCCGTAGATGATTTCACGTTGCTTATTGATGACATCGTCATACTGAAGAACATGCTTTCTGATACCAAAGTTGCGACCCTCGACTTTCTTCTGGGCTCCTTCAATGGATTTTGTAAGCATCTTCGCTTCAATCTGCATCTCGTCTTCCATACCGAGCTTATCTACCATACCCTTGATACGGTCAGACAAGAAGAGTCTCATCAAATCATCTTCAAAGGAGATATAAAACTGAGTCGAACCCTGGTCACCTTGACGACCGGCACGGCCTCTAAGCTGATTGTCGATACGTCTGGATTCATGACGTTCTGTACCTATGATATGGAGTCCGCCGGCGTTTTTCACCTTTTCGGCTTCAATATCCGTTTCGGCTTTAAAACCTGAGAAGATCGTATTGTAAATTTCTTTTGCAGCCCTTATCTCATCATCATGGTAATCAAGCGGCGAAGTGACTTTATTGAGCACATCATCACTGTAACCGCGTTTTCTCATTTCTTTTAAGGCCATAAATTCCGGGTTACCACCCAAAATGATATCCGTACCACGACCGGCCATGTTTGTAGCGATCGTTATCGCACCGAAGCGACCAGCCTGAGCGACTATTTCAGCCTCTCTGTCGTGATGCTTGGCATTAAGTACTTCGTGTTTGATGCCGCGTTTTTTAAGCAGACTGCTTAGGTACTCAGAAACCTCAATCGTGATCGTACCGACAAGTATAGGCTGTCCCGACTGATAACGGTTAGTGATTTCCTCTATGACAGCATCGTACTTGCCTTTTAACGACTTAAATACGACATCTTGCATATCGACACGCGCGATGGGTTTATTGGTCGGTACGATGACTACGTCCATACCGTAGATATGTTTGAATTCATCTTCCTCTGTTTTCGCTGTACCTGTCATACCAGAGAGCTTGTTATACTGTCTAAAGTAGTTTTGAAGTGTAATCGTCGCAAGCGTCTGCGATTCTCTACGTACTTCAAGACCTTCTTTGGATTCGATCGCCTGATGTAGTCCGTTGGAGTATCTACGTCCATTCATGAGTCGACCGGTAAATTCATCTACAATAAGAATTTCACCATCTTTAACGACATAGTCTACATCTCGTTTCATGGTAAATCTGGCACGCAGCGCTTGATTGATATGGTGAGAAAGCTCCATGTTTTCAGGGTCAGAAAGGTTTTCGATGTTAAAGAACTTCTCTGCCTTGACAACACCGCCCTCATCCGTAAGTACAATCGACTTCTCTTTTTCTTCAATCGAAAAATCAACTTCTTTTTTTAGTGTAACGACAAACTGATCCGCAAGGCCATATAGATTTGTCGATTTTCTTCCGTTACCGGATATGATCAGAGGAGTTCTCGCCTCATCGACCAAGATACTGTCGACTTCATCGATAATCGCATAATTCAGTTTCTTTTGAACCAATCGCTCCTGATGAACTACCATATTGTCTCTTAGGTAGTCAAAACCGAATTCGTTGTTCGTTCCGTATGTGATATCGCACATGTACATCAAGCTTCGTTCTTCGCCCTGCACATCATTCGTCAGGCATCCTACAGTAAGTCCCAAGAACTCGTGAACCTTACCCATCCAGTCTCTGTCACGCTTTGCCAGGTAATCATTGACGGTAACGACGTGAACGCCATCACCAGTCAGCGCATTTAAGAAAGAAGGAAGGGTAGCGACCATTGTTTTACCTTCACCGGTTTTCATCTCTGCGATTCTACCCTGATGTAAAACGATCCCCCCAAGTAGCTGAACCGGATAATGTCTTTTCCCAAGCGTTCTGACTGCAGCCTCTCTAACCAGCGCGAATGACTCATACAATAAGTCATCTAGTGTCTCACCCTTTTTGTAGCGATCCTTCAGGATACCTGTCATCGCCTGTAGTTCTTCGTCTGACTTCGCTTTCATCATCGGTTCTAAAGCTTCGATTTTCTCAACTTCCTTGTAAAGCTGCTTAATTTCCTTTTGTGATAACTTATCTGACATCCAATCCTGAAAACCCATACATGACCACCCTTTTTTATTTTTACGCAATCGCGCTAATATTCCGTCAATCATAGTGCAGTACTTCTATTTTAGCATACAATAGATTAATTATAGCGCTAAATTATGAATGTAATATGAACTAAAAAAATCAGACAAGCGCTTGTCTGATTTGATCGATCTAATATCTTCGTTTACCAGTATACGTTCTATAAGTGCGCACAATTTGAAGCTCGTTCTGTATAAACAGGATCATGCCTATCGCAATGATAAGATCAGGAATTCCGATCGCCACTGTAAAAGGATAAACATCCGGCATCAGAATGGTCTTGCCTAAGAACTTGCTCCAGTGAGTCGATTGGTTGAACAAAACATAATTCGCAATCTCGCCTGATTCAATCGCAAGTCTCATTTGAACCAGCTTTGCAGATGTGGCTCCTGCAAGTCGAATCGGCATAAGCATGTCGTTTAAGATCAATACGACAACTTGTAGTATCGCACCTAATCCCACTAACCATATTCCGCGTTTTTTTAAGTTTAGAAGTAGTGCAATAATCGCCATGGCAAGCCCTGCGATGGTAAAATACTTAGCATTGGTTGCAACAAACTCGACCGCATGTAGAAAGAACGGAATCAACTGCAACAAGAGTCCTAAGACAATCAGCATTGCACCCTTGACGTGGCTGTTTTCCAAATTGGATAAACGTCCACCTCTAATTACGCCTATGATCAACCCTAATAGAATCGCTTCAAACCACATTTTCAACCTCCGATATTTCAACTGATTCAACTGATTTCGATAATGAATAGGCTAATACGATAATCCCTATATCAATAATCAGATCCCCGATGCTTAACGTCTTTGGAAAAGGATAAGGTGGTCCAATAGAAATCCAGTCAGAAAGCACAGATAACTTAGTGCTGGAACTAATCAGCGCATGTCCAAAAATTTCAAATCTATTTAGGCTTTCAAGCGTCAAATCATATCCATATTTAACGGCCAACTGATCGCTTACAGGCATATATCCATTGTTCGAAAACACGACAACCGCATTTAATAAGATGCCCACGCCTGTTATTCCTAGTGACTTAAAACTCTTTATGTTATACGCAATAAAGATAAATAAAAGACCATAAATACCTAAATGTATAAAAAAAGTATACTCAACTACTCGAAAGACACCAAAATCAATCAGTAGTTGCGCAGACTGCTCGGTGATGATACTCGCCCACAACCAAGGCAGTCCTTTAAACTCATCGAATTTAAATTTATGCTTGTTTCTAGTGATAAAGAGCCAAATCACAGCTAGTATGACCGTCTCAACCAACATTTTCACGAACCTCATCAACGGTTACCTTAGACATCAGTTCGATGAAAGCATCAACAACCCTCGGATTAAATTGCCTTCCCGACGCATCGACTAGATTTTTCATCGCTTGATCATGCGTCAACGCCTTACGATAGGACCTGTCCGAAGTCATCGCATCGTAAGCATCTACCACCGTAATGATAGCAGCCTCAAGTGGTATCTCATCGCCTTTTAAACCGTCTGGATATCCTGTACCGTCATAGGATTCATGGTGGTGTCTGATTACTTCAGAAGCATTCTTCAAAAAATAAATTTCGTTGATAATACTTGCACCTATTTCAGGATGCTTCTTTATTTCATTGTATTCTTCTTCTGTAAGTTTTCCGGGTTTATTAAGTATCGCATCTAAAATCCCTATCTTACCAATATCATGAAGTAATGCGGAAGTGCGTAAATCGTCAATTTTTTTATCGCCAAACTTCATTCTTTTTGCAAGCTTAACAGAATAATCGGCAACTCGTTCAGAATGACCAACTGTATATTTATCTTTAGCGTCTATCGCTTTTGTGAATGAGTTTATGGTTTTAATATAAACATCCTTCATTTTTAGATACTGCACAAAAGTAAATCTCGCTAATAACAGGGGACCTAAGAAGAGCAAAACAATAAAAAATCCTAACTGCATTTGAGTAACTGCCATCAATATTCCTATAGGTGCAATTCCTAAAAATTTTGAAAATAGCCATAGGTTCTGCCTTAAGACTTTAAGAATAGGTGTATCTAGTACAAATGCAAATAACAAAGAAAACAAGGTTATATTGAGAGTAATATATGTTAGTATTGCGGCAATAACGCCTATTATATTTATTCCGCTTACAGTCCATCCAATTGAATTATTCAAGCAGTAATGATATAACGCACCAGATAATAGTGCAACAGATGCATCGGCACAACTATTAAACAGCCTTTTTAATAGTGAAGTATTAAACAAGTGTAAGTATTTCCCATTCTCGAACTCGACATGAAATAATGCACCTAGAAATGTCATTAACCCAGCATATACCGGGTCAAAAATAATCATTCCAGCTAACCCTATCGCAAATCCAAGAGATATATATCTGTTAGCTTCAATCTCGATTGTAAGACTCTCAATCAGTATCGCTAATCCAATATAACCAATTAATTTCCAAACCGGTACCATACTTAAACTTAACGCACTTGCTATTAAAACAACTGATCCAAATGATAATACTGTAGCATAATATATTTTAAATGAAATTTTGTCCATTGTATCTCCTAAATTAAAAGGTCAACTCAACAATCTATTTCCACTGTAAATGTGCACCACCAGCTAACGCCAATGACATAAGTGACATGAATAATACCATCAATCTTTTTTTCATAATTAGATAATCCTCCATTTTTTTAATCTCTGCAGGCTACGCTAAAGCAGACAGGAGTATTCGCTACGCTGTAAATGAAATTTGATTTTAGTAGTTCGTAGTTAAAGAAATAGTGTTTTGTTGACCTTTTAAAACATTTTAAACGAATAAGACACGATTCAAAGCATCTAAGACTGACTTGACGTATGCGTCGTGGGCGTGTTCTGTTACAACCGCCGTGCCGACAAGAGGAAACTCTTGCCTTCCGCGCATGAACGTCAAGACTGCATTGGCAATTTGAACACCGCCGATTTCATGCAGCTTAAATCCTTCAAGTACTATGTGTTCATTCGTGCTGAGGTGTTTTCTAACCACCTCAAGTGTTGCATTCGCTACTACTCGGTACTCACCATTTTTAGTGGCGACATCTGTGTAACAACCTTCAAATAAAACATCCTGGAGAGCGTACTTGACAGTAGCCGTTAGGTGTTGTCCGTGTTTAGTGACTTCTACCGACTTGTAGATGATTCTTGGCAACATTTCTTGCAGTGAATTATTCGCAACTTGAGCAACGCTGATCACCCTATGGTCGATCAACTGCTCATACTTTGCGGCAAGTACCGTTTGAATGTCTTTTGAAATCTGTTTTGCATGCCTTTTTTTGTCGGCGACAATGTGACACTCGATAATTTGGTCTTTTTCGTCTACGACCAGCTTCGATGAAATGACTCCTTGAACTTGAACCAATGAATTTTCCATCGATTCAAGCATAACAGATAAGCTCTCCATAATAAATGCCCCCATATACCTATTTCGGTATTTTTCTATCTCTATTTTTTATAGTTGACACAGTCATTGGTTTAATTTTCTATTGGCAACACAACTTTAAATGTGTTTTTTTGGTTGTCATACGCACAACCGATACTGCCTTTCATGTGAGACTCGATAATTTGACGTACGATGTGTAGTTCCATACCTTCAAGCGCATTGACATTCTGATTGATAATCCCTGCGAACATTTCGTCAATCACATCCGCCTGTATCTTTTCACCATCGTCCTTATATGTGATAAACACTTGTTTACCTACTTTTTCCACACTGATTTCAATTTTTCCGTTTCTAACTTGAGCAAAACTGAATTGCAAGGAGTTGATGATCATATTGTTGATGACATGCTCAAATAGAGTTTTGTCGACATCTAGCTCAATGCCTCTAGGACAATCGATCTCGATGATATGTTTCGTATGCTTGAAAAAGTGCTTGAGCTTTAAAACAGACTCTTCCAATAAAGACCGAAGCTGATAGGTGCGTACATCAAGTGTATCTGACGCCATTAGGTAATGGTTGAACAAAGAAATTCGGTCTGTAAGTATGTCCAGACTGTTCGATGTGTCATGAATTTTCTTTTTAGCCAAATTGAAATAGTTTTCAAGATCGTATTTGCTCATCGTCATTTCAGTAAACTTGTCATTAATGATTTCAAGTTCACGGTGATGGGCCTCTAGCTGTACTTTTGTATTGTCGGCATAGTGCTCTGCGACTTTTTCGAGTGCTTCTGCTAAAGCATACATCGGCACTTCTTCCTTTTTGTCTTGCTCTTCATGAACTCTGTGGATCTTATGCTTTAAGTCATCCACTTCTGTCATCAGGTTCGAGTTGAGTTGCCTTAAATCCTCAGTTTCTTCCTGAAGCTTTTTCATTTGGTTCTCATCAGTCGCTCTTGCTTCGACAGCGTCATCTGTAAGCGGTCTTGTAGAACCTACATAACCTTCACCAAACCGCTTGTCCGAATGGCTCTTTACAAAAGCCTCACCCATTTTAATGAGTCCGGCCTTCGTTTTGTATTCGTAAGTGGCTTGCACGATATTCTTGTCTCGATACAGTCTTGATGCAGATCTGTCAAATGCGGCATAGGCTTCATTCGTCATCATCATTACCGATCTCTTACCAATCAGTTCTTCCGGTTCATAACCTAAGAACTCCTTCACCGAGCTCGAGATGTACTTTATTTCACCATCTAGTGAAATGAACCAGATGACATCTGTAATGTGTTCAAACAATTTATTGACTGGCGATTCCACCGTCCGAACGACAGGCTTCACCTCCACCTGTGTCTCCTTGCTCCTTTTAGTTCTGTGCTCTTCCACCTTTGTGCGTCTGCTTACTGTTGTCAGATAATAGTTTCTTCTTTGCGAATAATCGGCAAAATAACTTCCAACACCAGAGATGATAAAACCAAGCAGCGTCATCAATGTGACCGTAAGTCGTTGTGGTCCCTCTAGCGGACTGAGTCCATAGACATATCCGATAAAGGAAAGTGTAAGCACAGCCATTGAGATAAATGCATATAGGTACTGTGTTCTTAACACCATAAATCCATAAACGATAAAGATCAAAATTCCAAGATCATATACTTGTACCGCACTAGCTGGTGCCTGCATTAAAATGAGTATATGTCCCACACCGGCGATAAACATCAATAAGGCCATCAAATAATGAAAGGACTTCTTAGCGAACTCGGTATAGGTGACGATAAAAACAATCAAGGAAGACGCTATGTAAAAAGTGAATCTGAAGAACCACGCCAAATCTTTGACTTCGGGCATGATCACAGCATCGGTTAATGCAAATAGCAGATAGATCAGTACACCGATAATAATTCCAATTCTCTTTTGACCAAGTTCCTTATCGAGTCGCTTGGACCAATAGTTCGCCTCCTCTTTTCCTTTGAACATCATAGTCAATGGGTTTAGATTCATCTCGTCCATGGACGTTGGAAAAATTGATAGAAAATCTGATTTAAGACTCATTTAAGTTGCCCCTTTTATCGTTAAGCAAATCGCTTTAATTGTATATTAACATTATCGCATATAATAAGCATCTTGATATGCAAGATGCTTATTTACTGCACTACAAATACACTCTACTCTATTATAGTAATGTTTGAGCCAATTGTTAATGTATTATTAACATTTAATCAAATAAATCGTGTATTTTTTTGATGTTTTCCTTGAATTGGTGTTCATTTGCCACAATTTCGTATGGTCGCCAGTGTCCTGGGAGTTCGGACAGGTATCTTGACTGCCCAAATCGTTTACCAATTAACATTAAAATTCCCTTATCCTGTTCGGTCCTAATTAATCTTCCACCTGCCTGAAACACTTTATTCAGTCCGGGATAGGTAAAAGCGTAGTCGAATCCGTTGAGTCCATGGGCGTCATAATAACTCTTCATAATCTGTCTTTCCTTACTTAGTGTCGGAAGGCCTACTCCGATGATGATCACACCTGTCAACCGATCGCCATGAAGGTCTATCCCCTCAGAAAAAACACCGCCCATGACAACGAGGCCGACATGTGTTTTTGTAGGGTTTGGGACAAAGTCTTCTAAAAACTCTGCACGGTCTTTTTCTGTCATACCGCTGCTCTGAACCGAAACATGGCCTTCATAGTCTTCATCGAAAAGCTCTTTGATCGTTTTCAGGTACGCATAGGATGGGCAAAAAACAAAGTAATTGCCTCTTCTTTCAGCGATTGTTCGCTTCACATCTTCAAAAATGGGTCTTAAGGTAACCTCACGATCCTTAGAATAAGTGGAATGCACCTGATTGATCACCAAGAGCCTATTTTTCACATCAAACGGACTCCCGACCTGAAGCCGCTTGCTACCGCTGTGTCCGAGCACCTGCTGGTAAAACTTGAGCGGCGAGAGCGTCGCCGAGAAACAGACCACATTATTGACCATGCCATAGGTTTCATTCAGTGCTTTTGAGGGATCCAGACATCTGATATGCAACTTCTTTTCTTCGTTCTCATCCAGCATGATGACGAACTGGTCGTCAAAATACTCGTAGATTCTTAAAAACCGG
This sequence comes from Fusibacter sp. A1, assembly GCF_004125825.1. Classification (NCBI taxonomy): domain Bacteria; kingdom Bacillati; phylum Bacillota; class Clostridia; order Eubacteriales; family Fusibacteraceae; genus Fusibacter; species Fusibacter sp. A1. The sequence continues at coordinate 135,270 of NZ_QQWI01000003.1, forward strand.
TGCATTTCAAAAAAATGATCCAGTACTTCATCATCCTTTGTGATGTCAGAAAACCTTCCCTCGTCTAGAAAATAGGCCAGTGCCTTATTGATGCTGTTGACCAACCTCAGCTTGATATCTTCCATCAGCCCCTGCTCGTCTTGAGTTTTCAGTTGCTCGTTAAATGCGGTATTGACGCTTCCAAGTAGTTTATGATAGCCCTTGTCCATCTCCTTGACATGAGCCCTAATCTCTAGCAGTCTGTTCTTATCTAAAAACGCAGAATACATATCCCGCGCTCTTTCATGTAAATTATGTGCCTCATCGACTAAAACGGCATAAGCGTTCTTTTGCGTAAAATGTCTCTTGATCTGAATAAAGGGATCAAAAAAATAATTGTAGTCACAAACGATCCCCTGCGCAAAGTTCGTCAAATCGAGTGCGAACTCAAAGGGACACAGTACATGTTGCTCGCAAAAGGTCTGGATGGATTCTGGTGTTTCTAGTCCGGCATCCTGCAAGAACAGGTGTAGCGCATCATTGACCCTGTCAAAATGTCCATTGGCATAAGGGCACTGATGCGGCTGGCACTTATAGACGTCGTTGATACACATCTTCTCCTTCGCCTGTAAACCGATGACAACCATATTAAGCCCCTCGTCCACGAGCTTCTGGTATGAATCAAGCGCCACTTTCCTATGGACCGTTTTTGAAGTCAAATAGAAGACTTTGTCCACAAGACCTTCCCCAAGCGCCTTAGTCGCAGGGAACAAGGTCGACATGGTCTTACCTATCCCTGTCGGTGCTTCAATGATGAGATTCTCGCTGTCCCTAATTGTCGCATATACAGCTTTAGCCATCACGTCTTGTCCAGGTCTGAAGCTTCCAAACGGAAACTTGATCTCTTTTGCAGTGACTTCGGCCCTGCTTTGTAAAAATGCTGTAAGTGTCGCCCAACGCTTATATTGCTCAACTGTTTCATATAAAAAGTCCGTCAGTTCCTTATAGGTGAAAACTACAGGAATGACTTTCGCGGCTTCGTTTTTTAGTGAGTAATACGTCAGCTGAACAGTGACGTCCCTTTTACCATGAGCTTCAGAATAGATGGCGCCATAGATTTTCGCCTGTGCCCAGTGAAGAAAAGAATAGTTTTCATCCAAGTCATCAAGATCCTGATAGGTCGACTTTATTTCATCGATTACGATACCGTGCTCATCATCTTTGATCCCATCAGCCCTTCCGCTCATTAAAAGAACGGTCGCATCATCAATAGCGAACTCCTTTTTCAGATGAACCTCTTTTTCAAAACCCTCATACTCGCTTTGAATCATCTGATGGATCTGTGTACCTTCTTGCATGGTGACAGCGCTCTTCAGTGACGAATCGATATCGCCTTCCCTATATATAAATTCAATTATGCCTCTAACCGATTCTTTTATCGTCTTCATTATCCACCTCTAAGAACATGTGTTCTTATTATAACACAGAAAAACCGCCTATCACATGTGACAGACGGTTAAAACTAATCGATATGATCGTACTTGTCCACCCTGCTAAGAATAGCTCTCGAATAGGTGGTCTGATACGTATGGTTTGCTTCAAAATACTTTGCCAAGTTATAAGGACCTCGATTATATTCTGATAGTATTCTGTGGTAATTCTCGCCATAAGCGTTTTTAAGCAAATGGATATAGCTGAGTGCAAGCCCTAAGTTGTATTCGGGTTCGAAAATCAAATCAGGATCGTAAGTAATCCCTATCTCATTGCCAAACTCTTCCGCCAACCATTTTTCAGTTGCAGGGATGATCTGCATCAGTCCTCTGTCTGCAGCTCCACCTACAGCTTCAGCATCAAAGTTGCTTTCGATTTCGATAATCGACAACACCAGCGATGGGTCAATATCGTACAAGTCTGTGTACTTGATCAGATACAACGACGATTCAAAATCAAGAGGTGTTTCCTCAAATACCTGATAGGCTCTTTTAACCTCTTCTTCAGAATAATTGATTATTTCTAAGAATCGATGCATCGCATCAAACATAACCTCTTTTTCCTTAGTATCCGTTACTTTTTTTGAAAGCTCCAAATTCTGCTTTCTAAGTTTGATGATTCTTTCTTCCTGATCATTTATCTGATTCAATAATTCAGTTTCTCTTTGTCCATGTTCAACATCCACAGTGTTCAGGATATTTTGATCTTTTGTTATTGTCTGATAACTCGCACCGATTGCGAACAATAACATCACGATAATCACGATTAGTAATATGTGAGCATGAATTTTTCCTTTTGAAAACATCACGTCACTCCTTTCCTATTTGTTATGCCAATAAAAAAGACAAAGCCGAAGCTTCATCTCATGACATAATACATAGGTTCGCCTCATATGGCAAGCTTAATTGCGATTTTCTAATGTTCATCACTTGACATGCAGTTATTTTTAACGTCCGTTAATAAATCGGCAATAGATTATACACTTGTACCCGCCTACCCTTTGCAGGTCTCAAAAAAAATAAAACGCCACTTGTCATGGCGTTTTATTAATTGTTATTTCGTTTTTGTCGTATTTCGCTCTAAATCGTCCTTGATCGCTTGAGCAGAAGCCGGTAATTCTGGTAAATCCAACTCATTTGTATACGCTAGTAAATCTGATAAGCACGCGATCATCCGATCTCGGCACGGATCTTTGATCCCGTCTGATATTTGTTTGTCAAGCGTATCTAAGATATCAAAACTCGCCTTGTGTAGCGCCATTCCTTTTTCAGTTAAATGAACATACTTGCTGCGTCCGTCGTTTTCACCGCGATGCCTAACGATCAGACCTTTCTTTTCAAGTGTGACAAGTAATCCGGTCAAGGTTGCCGGTTTGATCAACAGATCCTTTAGAATTTCGTTCTGCGTCTTCTCTTCACTTCCCCAAAGACTGCATAGAATTCTAAATTGACTATACGTCAATCCAATTTCCTCAAGCATTGCGTTATGACGATACGTCAGCATTTTAGATAAGTTTTGAACATAGTAGCTCACAAACTCAGAATAATCACGTTGCATAATTTTGACCCCCTGTTATAAAGTCATTACACCTACCTTTACAGATGTAAGAACTTCAAGTTCTGCTTTCAATTTGTTAATTTCAACCTCTTTATCTGCGACGAATTCAATAAGGATCAGACCTGTCGATGAGCACATATTACCCGCCTCATGGACGCCCAATCTGGTTTTAATGATACATCCGTGCGTAGATAGCAGCTCCTGTACCTTTAAGGCCTCTTCTTCGCGGTTGCCTACTTTAATACCCATAACTGTTGTCATCATGTTACTCCTTTCACATTAGTCATCATTTGTTATTATGATTCCTTCGCTTCTTAGAAACGCAATTTCATAGAGTGTCATAAATGCATACCAGTCGGGGTGAATAAAACGTTCTCGTAAGTCACGAATCATCATTGCCGTCAGATCGAACTTCTGCTCACTCGCTATCGATGTGATTGATCCATCAATCCAGTCATCAATACCGTTAATTACAATAGGTTCGATTAATACGGTCAGTTCAGTACGCTTCCAATTATTGCTTGATTTGCTTTGTGTCAGCACCTCTGAGTAGATCTTTTGATGAACATGTTCGATATCTAAAGCACCTAACTTTACTTCTAGCGATTTTACGACTGAAGCGATTTTCAGTTCGCTCTCTATCATCTGCTCACTTTCAGCTTCAGCATTTAAGTCCACTTCAACTTGCTCCACATAACTTTGGACCACAATAGAAGATGGATCAGGCAAAATCGCTAGGGCGATAAGAACGCCTGTTGCGACAGCGGTCACCAAAACAAGAAGACCGATTAAAATCCATTTCAGTTTCATCTAGCAATCCACCAACTCTCAGCACGATATTGAATTCACACTTATTACTATCATACCTTTTTTTAACCGACATTAAAATTAAATTTCAGATTCTACGCGTTTTTAATCTAAAAAAGCCAGAGCGTACGCTCTGACTTTTAGATAGGACTTATTTTGTTGGGAACATCTCGCCAATCACAGCTAACGCTTCGTCAATTGCTAGAAGTGCCGCGTCTAGATCTTCTGTCGTATGTCTAGCAGCGATATAACCGTGGTGGTAAGGTTGAATGAACAAACCTCGTCTGATCGTTTCCGTGTAAAACTGTGTACGTCTTTTTTTGTAATCGGCATCCACTTTGTCGAATGTGATGAATGGCATCGGTGGTATACCGGATAATGTTACAGGCGCATTATGCTTAGCGATCAACTTTTCGATACCGTCAAGGAAATATTGTCCTTTTTCCCAAACTGTTTCGATAATGTTGTCTCTTTCTAAGATCTCAATACATTTAAGCGCTGCAACCATTTCAAGACTGTTTGGGAAGAATGTGGACGAAACAAATACTTTCTCCTCAAGCACTTTCATGATTTCGGCTTTACCGACACAGGCGCTGATCGGATAACCATTTGCCATAGCCTTACCAAATACCGATAAATCAGGAGTGACTCCGTAACGCTCACCGGCTCCACCCATTGCAACTCTAAAACCTGTTCTTATCTCATCAAAGATAAGTACTACATTGTATTTGTCTGCAAGCGCCCTTACACCTTGAAGGTATCCTTCAGGAGGTGCCATAACAGGAAGCGCTAACGGATGACCTACTGGAGTGACAATGATGCACGCTGCGTTTTCATGATGAGCTTTCAGCGCTTCTTCAAGACTTTCCAGACTGCCGTATTCAAATTCAATCGTCAGTTCCTTGATGGCATCAGGTACACCGCCACCACTTTCAACACACCAGTCGTGCCATCCGTGGTATCCGCATCTTAAAATTTTGTCTTTACCTGTATAGCCTCTGGCAATACGTGTTGCGATACTGGTAACATCTGAACCCGTTTTCGCAAGAACAACCATCTCTGCACAAGGAATCAAGTCAATTAACTTTTGCTCCAACCTGTTCTGAACTTCTTGAACCATTGAAAAACAAAAACCCTTGTCCATTTGTGCTTTTACCGCATCATTGATTTCCGGCTCGTTATATCCAAGAATAATTGGGCCGTAAGCGCAAAGCATATCAATGTAGTCATTGCCATCGACATCGACGATATGTCCGCCATAACCGTGATCGATGAATATTGGGTATTCATCTGGAACAAAGTTATATGGACGTCTGATGCCTAAAAGTCCGCCTGGCGAAAGTCTTTTTGCTTCTTCATAAAGAGCCATCGACTTTTCTAAATTCAGTTTTGGTGCACTTTTCATAGTATCTCTCCTTACCTCTAACCGGTCATTTGGGGAATGACCGAACTATAGGGGAAATCATTATCGCGCCTTCATTATATCGTGCAATCGTATAAGACTCAATAGCTGATTTTTAAACCTGAAATCGCTTTGGTCTAATCACCGTTTATGCAGTCACAATCGCTGCGATTCCAGACACAATCATCAGAAACAAGGTCAGTCGCTTAAAAAGACGTTCGTTGATTCTATTTGATGAAAACATCCCGATCGCAAGTCCTCCAAGCATAAAGGGAAGAAGCGTAAGCGATTTTGACATCACAAGCGGAGTGATGACTCCACTTAAGATAAAGCCGGGAATACTCACCACATTCAGAAGTGTGAAGAATGCGGTCAAATTCGCTCTAAATGTCAACTTGTCCACATCCTGATTCGTTAGGAACAACACGACGGGTGGTCCGCTAAGCGATAAGGCGCCCTGCAAGATGCCAGAAACCAGGCCGACCACACCAAACCACTTCTGTGGCTGCTTGAGATGCGCCCGATACCCCTTAAGCATCAAAAGTCCCACAATCACAATGACAACTCCTGCCACTCTTTTGAGCTGGTCGGCGGGCACGCTTTTTAATAGCCAAACACCCACAGGTATGCCAAGGGCTCCTCCGATCACAAGAAACGTGATCATCTTAAGGTGAACATGTTTGTAAAGCTTAGACAACAAGATCACATTCAGCAAAATGCTGTAAAGTACTAGAATCGGTACTACAACCGTGATGGGAAGCAGCAACGTCAAAAGCGGTAGTGCCACTAAGGAAAACCCAAAGCTTGTCATTCCCTGTATCGCAGCCGCCAGTAAAATCATCAATCCCTGTAAAATCATTCATCCTACCTCGTTATTTTCTAAATGTCAAATGACCGCATGCCTGTCTATACTTAAACTATAACCATTGTAACAGATACTCTTGCAAAAACCGCAAAAAAAGCCGTGCATCACGCACGACTTTCTAGTTCGACTGTTAAATCTTATAACGCTTGAGCTCGTCCTTCAAGTTGTTTGTCAAGTTTCCTAACTCATGAATATAAAGGTCAAAATCTCGTAGCTGCTCGCTAAACTCAGTGACATTCGCACTCATTTCCTGAGAAGACGCGGAGTTTTCCTCTGCAATCGCAGCTAAGGTATGCATGTTCTCAAATACATGGTTGATCTTTTCCGTTTCACTTGAAAGCCTATCCGAAATTTCAGCGATGCCGATCGCCACCTGTTTGATTTTGTTTGTGGCCGTCTGATTCGATGAAGATACTTCCGTTAGCGTGTCATTGCTTTTTTCAAGTTGTCTATATTGGTCGGACACTTTCGTAATCATGCTATTCACATCACCTACAAAGGTCTTCAAACTGGTGTTGATCGTATTCACAGCACCTTTTGAATTTTCTGCGAGTTGGCGGACCTCCTCTGCGACGACTGCAAAGCCTCTGCCGTGCTCACCAGCGCGGGCAGCTTCGATCGATGCGTTAAGCGCCAGTAGATTGGTCTGTTCAGCGATTGCCTCCACCGTAGAGACGATTTGAATGATTCCATTCACCTTTCTTGCAAGCTCGTCTCCTTGCTCGTTCACAGAAGCGAAACTTTCCTTCACCTCATTCAAGTTTCCGGATACAGCGACCAGCTCATTGAATGACTGCTCAATATCAGACACCGCCTCCTCAAGATAGGCTTTCCTTTCAATCTCTTCAGAAGAAATTGAATTAAGCGTCATGATATTCTCATTTAAAACCGCTACGGACCGTTCAGTCTCTTGGGCTTGATGGGTTGCCCCTTCAGCCACTTCTTGAACCGCAAGTGCGATCACATCGGATACACCTGTCAAGTTTTGCACTACTGACTTGAACTTCAAATTGAAATTGTGAATATCATCCATCCCGCCTTTAAATAAGATGAAATCCGACTTCATGTTTTCCTTGATGGAAGAGACACTCTTGAATGTCTCTTCATAGCTATCGCCAGTCTTCACATGCACATTCCTATCAAAATTGAGTTTTCTAAGCTCGTCCAGCTCCTCTACAATCCCCTTGACGGGTCTGTTCACATGATAGGCGACAAATTGAGTGACCAGTAAAGAAACCACACCTAGAATCACAGCTTCAACAAAAGGGCTGACTCCTGTCAAACTCCAAGCAAGCAGAAAGACGACTATACTTGCAGGTATAGCTGTTTTAACAGCTACAGAATTGATAAAGCCCAGCGAGAAAACCCTTGATAAAGTGAAGGACTTTGTGATTCTATCCTCTTTTTCTGTTTTGAGTAGTACTTTCAGATAGTAGGTCCCATCCGGATCCTTTCCCTGATCCAGTATTTCAATCTCTAACTTCTCATTGAAAAACTCGGAGCTTCCGATCAATAAGCCTTGGAAGTAATCAAACATACCTCTTTTGGACCTATACGTGATAATAAACTCATTCGCAGAAATTTCTTCGGGAAGCATCCGCGGCGGTTTTGCCCCTGGTATCATTTTCGTCAGATTCGCATGGACAGTATCCATCATCATCAAAAATGCTTTTAATGAAGACCTTTCAAAAAAGGAAGGAAACCACTTGCTGAAACTTTCGATATTGTGTTTACCTATAATTCTCCAAAGCTCTGATGCAGGTTGGTTGATTACTCGTGCCACCGCCTCGACACCAGAGAATATTTCCGCATCCGATACATTGTCAGACGGTTTGATAACGATGTCCTCAGTCCAACCCGCTCCTTTATATAGGGCTTGAATCGCAGTCGGTCCATATAACTTTTCGATGGTTGTCATCCATACCGATACAACTGTTCCTTTCATACTCCACCTCTTTCAATCTAATTCTTCTGTTAAAATGAATAATACCCATAATTTATTATACAATAACACGTTAAAAGTTTTTTGTAAATGTAATCATTACATACTTGAATTAATTACATCATATGTTACAATAGATTTGTAATCAACTAAGGAGGAATTAATAAATGAGATTAGTAGGAAATAAAGCACCTGGTTTTTCAATGGCAACCGTTGATGGAGCAGGAAAAGAGTTTGGTAGGATATCACTAGAAGACTATAAGGGTAAATGGCTTGTACTATTCTTCTACCCACTTGATTTCACATTTGTTTGTCCAACAGAGATCACTGGATACTCAAAACGCATAGCAGACTTCAAAGCCCTCGATGCTGAAGTTCTTGGCGTAAGCGTTGACAGTGAGCATTCACATAAAGCTTGGATCAACGGCGATCTGGGAGCACTCAATTTCCCACTCGCTTCTGATATGACTAAACAGGTTTCACGAGACTACGGCGTACTTCTAGAAGATGCCGGAATCGCACTTCGTGGACTATTCATCATCAATCCTGAAGGCGATATTAAGTATTCAGTCGTTCACGACTTGAATGTCGGCCGCAGTGTAGATGAGACAATTCGTGTTCTAAAAGCACTTAAAACCGGAGGTTTGTGTCCTGTGGACTGGACCGAAGGCGAAGTGCTTTTATAATAAAAACATTCATACTCCCTCAAAACACCAACGTCCCCCAACGTTGGTGTTTTTCTTTTTTGAAGCATAGGATATCTCTTTCAAAATCGGGTATACTATAACTAGAAACCATAAAGGAGGCCCAACATGATAGATGCGCATATACACACCCACTTTTCACCAGATAGCGAAGCCGAACCACTAGAATACCTAGAAGAAGCGATCATAAAAGGAATCAACCACATCACATTTACAGACCATACGGATTTACTTTATCCTCATGATATGTCATTCGAGTTCGATCTGACAAAATACGACCACATGATTTCAGACTTGAAGCAAAGATACGGACATAAGGTGCATATTTATAAGGGCATCGAAATGGGACTGCAAAAAAACTGCATCATCGATTCTGAGCTGTTGCTGGAACGCTTTAAACCCGATTTCGTGCTTTGCTCGCTTCATACCGTAGAGGGACAGGACCTTTATTATGGTGACTTTTTCAGTAAGCATACCCCTCTTGAAGCAATCAGGATTTATCTACAAACCCTGCTTGATATCGTAAAACGCTTTAAAACCTTTAACGTGATCGGTCATCTGGATCTGCCCAAAAGGTATCAACCCGCGATTTATGATGTTCCTCTAAGCGAATATGTCGACTTGATCGATGCGATCTTCGACGAGATCATTCCACGAGGTCAAGGCATAGAAATCAACAGCTCGGGGCTCCGGGGTCCACACAAGCGTCCCTTCCCTGACTACGAGATTATCGCTCACTATATCAGACGCGGCGGCAAAATCATTACCTTCGGATCGGATTCGCACAGTGCCGACTCGCTGGGAGTCGGATACGACCTGATTACAGAATTTTTAAAGCACGAGGGCATCAAATCACTTTACGTCTTTAAGGACATGATCGGACAAGAAGTGCCTATCTAACTAAAAAAACCGGAGCGAGAGCTCCGGTGAGGTTGTTGATAAAGTCAACAAAATCGCAGACTGTTGACAAAGTTCAAGTTCAAGGAATGAGAAAAAGCAGCGGGCGCAGTGTATATAGACATACATAAGCGTGCTGCTTTTTTGAAATGACGAAGAAATTGGGCTTTGTCAACAGTCTGACCGGAGCGAGAGCTCCGGTTATTTTTTATTCTGCTGTTTCTGATAAAGGCTTTTGATTCGGCCTAGGTTGATCTGCGTATTCACTTTGTGTCCAGATGTCGGATCCTGAGTCGCAACCGCCTTTTTTTCAAGTTCCTCGAACAACGACTCCGTCTCAACGCTGCTCAACAACTCATGACCGCTCGACTCCTCCACACTACGTGTTCCTGATTCATCAGCAACACGCGTATCCGATTCATTGTCATCCTCCGAATCTATACCTTGTAGCGCGTCAGCCAAGGCCTCGATAACGTCGAAGGGATCTTTCGCCTTCGTCTTTTCATAGACCGACTTTAGCGTAGTGAGGTTCCTGCCAGCAAGCTCAAAAAGAATCAACGCCTGTCGTTTGCTTACGACTTCTTCAAAGATGGCTTTCACGTCATCCGATGTCACAGGCTTCTCTTCTTCAATATCCTTTTTATCAACAGATTCAACAATGGGTTCAAAACTTGCCGCAGCTGCGCTAGCATTGTTTTTCAGTACGTTTGAATGGTGAGGTTCAAGTCTTTCGACACTCTCCCTTTCAATCATGCCTTTTTTCATAAGGCCTTCAAGAGCAACTTTCGCCTCTTTTGAGTCAACACCCATTTTAAGTGCAAGAATATCCACACTCAATAGGCCTTCAAAGGCAGGTTGATTCGCATACCTTGCTATGACAACACACGCCATCTTCTCTTGTAAAGTTAAGTCATCACGATCGATGACGCTTGTTGAAACATAAAAATACACATGATCACCTATTCAATCTCTACTATTTGAATGTTATGTTGTTTCGATAAATCAATAAATCGACTTTCTATTTGCACGATCGGTCTTGTAGGATAATTGACATCGATATAGATGATTTTTCCTTGCTCACCAGTGTTCAGCGTGCATTTTTTGCCCAAATAAAAGGTAGCCAGATTGCTGAGGAGCGTATAGACGACCTGTGTGTCAAATAGTGTTCCGCTGTGCATCGCCAGATAGTCCGAGGCTTTAAAAGCGGATACCTTCTTCTGAAAAACCCTATCGTGGGTCATCGCGTCAAAGACATCGCAGACCATGATGATCTTAGCGTAGTCGTTGATCTGATCCCCTTTAAGCCGTAGCGGGTAACCGCTGCCGTCAATCCTCTCATGATGCTGCAGGGCGGCGAATTTAACACTCTGAGAAACACCTTTTGTCTTAAGCAGGGTCTGATATCCCCACTGGGCATGGTTCTTGACCACTTCAAACACCTTGTCGGACAGTTTTCCTGGATAGTTCAGCACTTCTGTGGGGAGCTTGAGTTTTCCGATATCGAATAATAGTCCTGTGAAGGCCAACTCCTCGATATGCTCCTGATCATAGCCCATCCACTTTCCTATCATGGCCGCCAGTATGCTCACCCTAAGGGCATGGTCGAATGTATAATCATCCGCTTCCTTAAGCTGATTAAGCCTCATCAACACGTCGTTGTTTCTAATCATGTCAGGAAGCATCTCTTTTACATTATCCTTAATCGCATCCGCATCAAGTACGTTATCGCTTACGATCGCATTGAGCAATTCCTTCGTATCATTGATCGTTTCGCCATGACGCTTGTCCAGCGGTAGATTGCCCTCGCCAGTCAGGAGTGTAATCGGCATCTGAACATTACAAATGCTTGCGACCTCTTCATCTATCTCTAGTTCTCTTAACTCTTCAAGTGCGATTCTAAGCTTTTTGGTATCCGTTACAAAGTTGTTTTCCGCCTGAAGCGATTCGATGCTCTCGATCATCTCATCTATACTGATCGATTCCTCGATCTGTTCAGGAAGATTTTCGAAAATAACGACTTCGAACACGCCAAGATTCTCAAGCATGTCGATATGTTTTCTTTTTATCACCGTTCCCTTGCTTAAGAGTTCTAAGCTGAAATCGGAATTATAGACAGGTTCAGCCAGTATCATGCTAGGTTCTAACGAAGAAACAGAAATTTTTCTCATCAAATCACCTCTTTCACATCAAGATTCAGTCATCTTTTAGCAACAGGCCTGCGTTATTGAACTTATTGCCGATCAAATCCATTCTATAATTGATCCACCTGCTATGATTGGTAAGCTCCGCTGTCTGAAGCATGAACTGACCACGTTTGAAAACGACTTCAGCCTTGAACTCCTCTTCTTTAAACGTATTGTAGACCTTCACGTAGTCCCCCTCGTAAAGCGGTGTGGCGTCATTCGCCAGCAGACCTGAAACGATCATCAACCGTCCTTCATCCTGCGCAGTCTTTATGTCATTCCACGTCATATCCATCCAATCGGACGAATAAGACATGATTTCTTCGTTCTCATTCCAAATCCTCATCGAAAAGTTCTTCATATGTATGCCTCCTATTTCATCGGTAAAATTACTGATACGGCAGTTCCTTTACCCAGCTCACTCTCTATTTTTAGAACTCCGTCATGCAGTTCTACGATTCTTTTAGTGATCGCCAGACCTAATCCGCTGCCTCCCTGATTAGGATTTGCTTTATAAAACCGATCGACGATCCGATCCAAATGCTCCTTTGCAATACCGGAACCGTTATCCCTGATCGTCAGGATCACCTTATCCTCCATAAGCGAAATCTGGCATACTACCGCCCCGCCTGTGGGCGTATGCTTGATCGCATTGTCTACGATGTTGATTAAGACCTGCTTCAGTCGATTTCTATCTCCATTAATAATTACCTCTTTTTCTGCGCTTGAAACATGGTAGGTCAAACCGCTTGTTTTTATCACCGTCGAAAACTGTTTAAAGACCCTTTCTATCAACTCCACTAGATTAAGAGGAATTTTGCTTAACACGATCCTCTCCGCTTCCAGCTTTGAAAAATCGAGCAGGTTTTCAACAAGTCCGTGTAATCGCTCCGTTTCTTTTGAGATGATCTCAAGCCCCAATTTGGTTTCTTCAACGTTTTCTATGCTTCCGGTCAAAATTGTCTCGCTCCAACCCTTAATGCTTGTAAGCGGGGTCCTCAGCTCATGGGAGATCGATGAAATGAAATCGTGTTTCAGCTTTTCGGTTTTCATGATTTCCTCAGCCATATAATTGATGGTATCCGCAAGCTCGCCTAACTCATCCTCCGCGTATTTCTGCGCTTTGATATTGAAATTTCCAAGGGCGATATTGTCAGCCACAGCTTTAAGCTCATAAATCGGTTCTACAATCCTTTTAGCCATAATCGTACTCAAGTTGAGTACGACAACCAGTACGCCTACGCCGATAAGGTAGGCGTACAACAGGTAGACCTTAACCGTCTTGTCCACTTCTTCGATGGAAGTCATGTACCTTAGCACTCCGATGATATTGCCAGACTCTGACAAGGGTGTCGAAACGGCCATGATCAGCTCATCGGTTTCCGGGCTTCTGCCACGCCAAACGCTGGTACTACCAGATTTCGCACTTAAAAACTCCTTGGTGGACACTTGATGGTCGCTGTTGAATCTTGCAGTAGACTCGATGATGTTCCCCTGTTTGTCGAGTATTTGCGCATCTACATACTCAGGGACAGAAGCGTTCTCCAGGATGAATTTGGCTTTCGAGCCCAAGGACTCGTATCCTAAAAATGTGTCATAGACCTCTACTGTGATCTGCATCCTGTCTTTGAGTATCTGCTCGATATTCTGGTAGTAGTAGCTATTGATTCCGAATGTGAAAATCAGTTCAAAGATAAGCACTGTAACAAAAATGATCACAACAAAAGTAAGTGTCAATTTTCGCTTGATACTCGATTTACGTGGCATATCAGTCCCTCTTCCACTTGTATCCTTTACCCCAAATCGTTTCGATATACTGCGGTGTAGACGGATCATCTTCAATCTTGCGACGTAATCGTCTGATGTTCACGTCGACAATTTTCATATCACCGTAGAAATTTTCGCCCCAGATCTTGTTTAAAAGATCATCCCGATTCAGCGTCAGATCCTGACTTTCGATAAATATCTTAAGCATCATGAACTCCGTCGGTGTCAGTACGATTTCCTTATCGTTTTTAAAGCACTGCCTCGTATTGATATTCAACCTGAAAGGACCGCTCTTCACTTCTTCTTCAATATATTTGTTTTCGTTGACTTTGACCCTTCTGTTAAGCGCCTTGACACGGGCCATCAGCTCAACAGGCGAAAATGGTTTTGTAAGATAGTCATCCGCACCGTGCTCAAGGCCCATCACCTTGTCAATTTCCTGTGCTTTTGCAGTCAACATGATAATACCCATGGTAGCGTTGTTTTCCCTAAGTCTCTGGCACACGGTAAGACCGTCGATACCGGGTAGCATCACATCTAAAATCGCTATGTCTATGTCGTCATGCTCTTCAAAGAGAATTAACGCTTCCTCTCCGGTTTGAGCCTCAATTACCTCATAGGCATTCCTTGCTAAATTGATTTTCACAAAACTTCGAATAGACTGATCGTCTTCAAGTACTAAAACTTTAGCCATGACTTCCTCCATCTTCACTAATCCAGAAACTGAAACTGAGTCCGTATTTCTATTTCCTTAAGCAGCATATCATCATAAAACGCTCTGTAACTTTCAAGTATATTATCAATAGGTAACCTATTATAACCTAAATACACCAAATTTCTCAGCTCGCCCAACTTATAAAAAGGCACGCCTTCCTCCTGAAGTTCCTTTACAAGATCCTTATACCCTTCTTGCGAAACCGCTTCTAGCGTGAACACTTTGTATAATACCGATTCGTCAGGGGTGATGTAGACATCCAGGTACTGTCTGCTCAAGTAGGCTCTAGACTTGATGATGATCATTTTGCCTTCGATGATCGCATCCGCCCACCTTTTTGGAAAATCGAACCTATACCCTTCACTTTCACTGATATAATTCATCTTATCAAGATCCAGACTGTCACCTGACCATTCATACCAGGTATTCAGATAAGGCAGCTCGGATTTGTCTTCATCATAGATATGGGGCAAGAACCGGTTACCGATCTCATAGATCCCGTCACCATCGATATCCTGACTGATGATCGGTATGTCTTTTACAGTAAGCTGATACCTGCTATCCGAAACCGATTCATCAAAAACCCTTTTCAGTCTTCCGTCATCATAGGCGATGATGTTCGTCGCAGACTTTGAACCGATCTTTGAATCTAGGAATACTCCATACAGTTCCTTGGACGCTTTAGCGAACACCACATTGTAGTAGCCGTTCACATTCTCATCAAGTGCGATTTCATCTACAATGCGAAACTCTCCCACCTCGTATTTGAGCAGTGTGGCCGATGCGAAATTATTGCGGTCCAGTTTGAGCACAAACAGATCCTTCAGAAAATCCCTGTCGATATCGTCGATGATTATTTCAGTATAAAGGTCTTTATAAAGCTCCACATACCCGTCTTTTTGCCATTCATAAACCACCAGGCTCTTAAAGGCTTCGCCCTCTGTGGTAAGACCCAACACAATATCTTCGATGCCGTCTTCGTTAAAGTCGATGAAGGAGGCGAAGGCTATATCTGATCCCACCGCTTCTACAGTGGCGCGTTTTTCCCATCCGTCTTCGTTTCGGTCGATGATCATCACACCCGAGGTGACTCTTGTCTTATCCGTGTAAAAGGCATAGACTTCATCCTCACCATCCTTGTCCCAATCGAAAAAATCGACCGAACTTAGGTTTTCAGAGATATATGGACGTACAAGACGGGCATTTGCAGGAAGATTTTGATCGATAACCTCCCTAGCCACCTCTTGATTGCCGATCAGTTTTGGTTTGCTGATTAACTCTTTTGGCGACTTCAACATCCCGCTGCAACCACTTAGCATTATCACAGTGATAAACAGACATATTAATCGTTTCACAAGTATTCCTCACTTTAAAGGTATTGTACAATTTGTACAGTCTTAGTCTAATTATACTGTTAAATCGTGGATTTTACTATGTTTGTGGATAATAAAAAAAGTAGTCCCCTAAGTGATGACACTTAGAAAATCTACTTTTTTGATATTTGCCATTTAATTATTGAGCCTTGCAAAAGACTAGAGTACGGTCATAACCCATCCTGCCAGTTTTCCACCCAGCAGTACGCCAACGACACCTAATACACCTGCAAAGACAGCTGGTGCAGGCGCTGGCAATTTAAGCTTTTTAAATACCACACCAAGTACAACACCTGCAAATAATGCTTGAAGCCATTCCATTCCATCACCTACTTTAGTATAATTGTACCTAGAAATACACCAACAATTCCCATTACTCCGCCAATTGTTCCTGGAGCAGGTAGTGGAAAACCTAATATGGTAAATACACCACCTACTATGACACCTGCAGCGAATGCTGTAGACCATTCTTTAATTTTCATATACTCACCACTTTCATAATACTGAACACCAATGTGCCCATAATCTATATTATAAGAGTTCACATGAAAATACTTTGTAAACCTTTCACCAATC
This sequence comes from Fusibacter sp. A1, assembly GCF_004125825.1. Taxonomy (NCBI): domain Bacteria; kingdom Bacillati; phylum Bacillota; class Clostridia; order Eubacteriales; family Fusibacteraceae; genus Fusibacter; species Fusibacter sp. A1. Next base: position 151,528 of record NZ_QQWI01000003.1, read on the forward strand.
AAAGGTCCTTTTTAAGCCTAATAAGGGTGGTTGTTATGGATAGTTTACAAGAACACCGGAATTTCACCCTCATAAATATAAGCCTGCTCCGTTATGGACATTTTAAAGGCCCTAATTTCAACGCCGGCACGACTTGCACTTCTTACGGCCTCACCAAAATCAGGGTCGTTTTTATCATTGGGTGTAAACTCAAATGCGTCGCTTCGTTGGACTAGAAAATAAATCGCACCGCGTCCCCCATGCAGGACATAATCCTTAAGATGGTTCACGTGCTTCACACCCCTTACAGTCGGCGCGTCAGGAAACATCGCAACACCGCCTACCACCAGGGTGACTCCCTTCACTTCTATAAACTGATCCGTCTCCTTGCAATAAAGGTCAAACCTTGAATCCCCATGCTTCACTTCTCTTTTATACACGCGTGGCTTATCCGAATTCTGTATCGTGCCGTCGCTTAACCAGTCAAAAATAAGTTTGTTTGGAAGCTGTGAGTCGATGGAGACCCACAATCCCTTGTGCTTTACAATTCTAAGCGTATATCTTGTTTTTCTTTCCGGCTTGTAATCATCACTAAGCAGCACCTCAACACCACTGGTCAGTAGCTCCTTCAACCTTCCGGTATTGGCCACATGCACCTGCTGAAGTTCTCCGTCGACTGTCACCTCGGAAACAAAACGATTGATTCTTTTTTTGAAAACACCCTTGACCCAATCACTCATCTTCCTACTCCTATAAAAAAGAGGCAGATTGAAATCCGCCCCTATTCCTTACCTCTTATAGATCTTCCATTTTACCCTTTGGAATGTTTCTTCCGTAGAATACTTCAAGCATCTCTTTTTTAAGACTTTCCTTCACCTTTTTACGTTCCTTAGGCTCCAGGTCCTTTTTCTTCACACCAAACAGGTAGTTATCCAGATCAAAATCCTTCAGAAGCAATTTCGTATGGAAGATGTTCTCCTGATAGACGTTAGTATCGATCATCTGATACTTGTCTTTGGTCTCTCTGTCCAAGAAGTTCTGAATGGAATTGATCTTGTGATCGATAAAGTGTTTTTTACCGGTGACATCTCTAGTAAAGCCTCTCACCCTGTAGTCCGCATAGATGATATCAGATTCAAAACTATGAATCAGATAGTTCAGTGCTTTCAGTGGTGAAATCTGCCCGCAAGTGCTCACGTCGATATCCGCCCTAAAGGTACTGACACCTTTGTCCGGATGGTATTCAGGATACGTATGGACCGTAATATGACTTTTGTCCAAATGTGCCACTACGGAATCGACATTCGGAAGCGGTCCAGGTGATTCAGAAGTCAAACTCTCATCCGGATTTTCCACAGCGCCTTCTGACACGAGGATCGTCACTGAAGCTCCTTGAGGATCATAATCCTGTTTAGCGATATTCAAAACATTCGCACCGATGATATCTGCGACGTTTGTTAGTATTTCTGTAAGCCTTGCCGCATTATAAGCCTCATCTATATAGCTGATATAGTCCTTCTTTTGACCTTCGTTTAAAGCATAACAAACATCATAAATATTGAAACTCAACGTTTTTGTCAGATTATTAAATCCGTATAATCTTAACTTGTTATTAGATTCAACCATTGTCAACCTCACTCCCAATTCATTATTCTCATCTATTAAAATCAGGTTTTATTATATGCCTTTTCATCCTCATTTTCAAGTAAAATTTTATATTATAAATTTTAAGTTTACCAATACTAAACTTTTGTACACAAAATCCACCTAACTCGAAATTATACTTCTTAAAACTTAAATTTACCTTAAATCAAAGCGTTTGCTATGGCAATCTACAAAATTTTCAGCTATCATTAAATCAGCTATCATAAGGAGAGATTACGTGAGACATACAATACTGGTTTGTGAAGATGAATACGACATTAGAGATCTAATTGTCACTTATTTGAATAGAGAAGGCTTTAATACCATTTCGGCTCATAACGGAGTAAAGTCCCTTGATATGTATCAGGCCAACAGCAACGAGATATCCTTGATCCTACTCGATATCATGATGCCCGGACTTGACGGATACGAAGTGCTTAGAAAAATACGCGAGCAGAGTAATGTTCCAGTCATCTTCTTGACCGCCAGGTCGGATGAAGAGGATAAGATACACGGACTAGGGCTTGGAGCTGATGATTATGTCGTAAAACCTTTCAGCTTGAAGGAAATCAGTTCTAGAATCAAAGCACAGATAAGAAGAAACACACAATATATCGAAAATAGCTCATCCACGCTGATTGTAAATGGTCCACTTACCTTAGACCTCAACCAGTATTTCGTGAAAAAGGATGACGAGATTTTGAATCTCAATCCAAAAGAGTTCAGCATGATGAAATTGTTTATGGAGAATCTGGAACAGGTTTTCACAAAAAAACAACTATATGAATCCATCTGGAACGACCCCTTTTATGGTGATGCAAATACCATCATGGTGCATATCAGCCATATCCGCGAAAAAATCGAAGAAAATCCAAAACAGCCGAAGCTCCTTAGAACGATCAGAGGCATCGGTTATCGAATGGAGAGAATAGAATGAATAAACGACAATTTTTGATGATTCAGTTCATCCTATTGAGCATATGTGCGTTCGGACTGGAGTTTTTACTGTTTCAGGACTACATGATGTTTTTTGCTCTAATCAATCCCTTGGTTTTGATGATTGTCATCATCTTCATTCACCCTAAAAATATGAAAGTGGCAAAACCTGCTGTGTCATCAAATGACGAAGTCGAAAAACTCGTCATGCACATCAACCACGACATCAATACGCCACTCACAAAAATCATTGGATTTTGCGAGTCAGCCCTCATGGAAGACACACAATCCGATTCCGCTTCCTACGAGAAGATCCTTTCGAGCGCTTTGGACTTAAAATCTATCAATACAAGCTATGTCAAGCTGATGCAGTTCAGCAATTCTACAAAGATCTCAAAATCACCACTCGACCTATGTGAAACACTAAGGTTGGTTCTGATTGAGTTCATTACGACGCTCGATCAGCATAACGTGCAATATGCCATAAGCATCCCCGAGAAGCCCGTCTATGTCCACGGTAACGCAAGGCTCATCAGAGAGGCTCTCAGAATCCTTATCGACAACGCTCTTACAAAACACTTGCCAAGTTCAAAGATCATGATTAAGCTCAAGCAGCATACCAATCATTGCCAGATCATCATCGAAAACCACGGCCAGGCGCCAGATCTTGAAAACGATCAGATCGCCCAATCCATTTTCACGTTTTCCAATGAAGGGTCAAGAGGAAGTTTGGGAAAGACAGGGGTGTCGCTTAAGCTCACAAAGGCGATCATCGAAAACCACAGAGGCTTAGTGGATTATAGCAGCGAAGGACCTAGAGGCCTGACCTATCAGGTGACGCTTCCAGTCCATCAATAAACAAATTAAAAGTGCCGTATCGACGAATTATTCGTCTATACGGCACTTCTTTTTACCTAAACGCTCCAAGCACAAGCCTCAGCGTCAATTCATGTTCTATTCTGATCTGATTGTCATAGAGAGGAATCGATGGCTTGATCTCCCTGGCCCTATCGACAGCACCGAAATCGACTTTCACTAGTGTGAAACCGAATTTTTGATAAAATCTCAGCGCATCCGTGTTATCATTTGTCGTTGTCACTTCCACAACACTTAAGTTGGCTTGATTGGCCTTGTTAAGTAGGGTCTTGATCAGCTTTGAACCATATCCACGCCCTTTTTCAGTTGCATTTAGCGATATGATTTCAAAACAGTCTTCTCTCAAGCGATACGTAGCAAATCCAAGCAGTTCATTCTGTTCATTCACAAGGGATATTCCTTCGAGTTCATTCGCATCATATCTTGTCTCATGGACGACAATGAACTCATCTTCCCAGTATTCTAAAAACAATTCCTTGATATCCGTGTCATTCAAAATTTTAATTTTAGTCATAGCACCCTCACCTCCAGTATATTATACATCAGATTTTCAAAAAAAAAAGGAAACCTGTGTAAGAGGTTTCAATAATTGAGGAGAGCTAATCTTGCTATAGGAAATCACCAACAGTATTGGCTTCTAACAGCAAAATAACAACTTAATAATACCATATCCTCATTCTTAAATCAGCGATTTAAGGTAATTTTAAGGTTAGAGAAAGGTTAGAAATTGATGAAGAAAGTATGAAGGTTTCTCCACTTAAAAAACCCACTGCGATGCAACTGCGATTAAGGGCACAAGCATGCTGAAAAACATGCCTAATTTGGGCTTCACAAACTGCATTTCAGAACATGTCCTAGTTCTTATGAGCGCAATCAGATCTTCAAGCGACTCGTAATGTTCAAGTACCGTTTGTCTGTCTTTCGTTGAAATTTTAATCCTTTTCACCTTACCGCTTACGCCCTCGATTACTTTCACTTTTTCAATTTCATGAAAAAAGATCAGTTCTCTTTTGGTGTCCCTGATATGGACGATATGCTCGGGAGAAGCTTCTATCCTGTGGTTCTTTAGTGTCTTGATTACTGATTTTCCCTCATAGAAAGTCACAAATGCCACAAGAACATTCAAAATGACAATAATTGAATTCACCGAATCATCGAAACTGATTCCCATACCATAGGCGACCCCTAAAAAGACACTAGGAAGCGCGATTGTTACAAGTCCTAAAAAGACCTGCAGGTATATGATGATTCTTTCAGAATATTTAAGTATGGTAACTTCCATACGAGCACCTCCTAACCTTATCAAACAAACTAATTAAAGCGATTACTCAACTTGTGTCCCTATACTATCACAGACTTGCCAAATTCATAATAACAATTCAGCAACAATTCGTTAATAGCTTTGTTATGTAACCGTAACATTTGAAACCGTTGCAAATACTAGGTTTGAATATCTCGAAATCGGTTTCGTTTTAAGTGTTACGAAAGTGATAAAACAAAAACATTTTCCCACCTTCATACTTTTTTCATAATTAGCCGGTCAGTCAGACGATCTCACAACCCTATTAGGAATGAAAATAAAGAAAACGTAGGGCAAGCCCCTACGTTTTCTGGAAATTATAATTTTTGATCTGTAACATGCCAGATTTCAGATGCATATTCTGCGATAGTCCTATCACTACTGAACTTACCTGAACCACACATGTTCATCCAGCACTTCTTAGCCCAACCAAGCTCATCCTTGTAACTGACAGCGACTCTGTCATGAGCCTCTCTGTAGCTTTCAAAATCTGCAAGGATGTAATAGTTGTCCGCTTCATGCCATGATGCGCCCTTCATCAACGATTCGAACAGTTCCTCAAACATGCCTGTCTCTTCATCATCAAAAGTACCGTCAACAAGGCTGTCGACAACCTTTTTGAGTCCCGAAGTGTTCTTGTACGGTTTCGTTGGAGAGTATAGGGAGTGAAGCACAGCGATATCTTCCACTTTAAGACCGAAAATAAAGTTGTTCTCCTCACCTGCCTCTTCTACTATTTCAACATTCGCGCCATCCAGCGTACCGATAGTCGGAGTACCGTTTAGCATGAACTTCATGTTTCCGGTTCCTGAAGCCTCTTTACCGGCAGTTGAAATCTGTTCAGAAAGGTCTGCACCCGTAAATAGACGCTCCGCATAGGAAACACGGTAGTTTTCAACAAATACCACTTTGAGAAGATCGCCGATTTCCGGATCATTGTTCACAAGGCTTGCGATATCATTGATAAATTTGATTACGCCTTTTGCTCTAAAGTAACCTGGAGCAGCTTTAGCTCCGAAGATAAAGGCTCTTGGAACCCAGTCACCCTTAGGATCTGCTTTAATTCGGTGATATAGGTCAAGAATATGGAATGCGTTAAGTAGCTGACGCTTGTATTCGTGAAGACGCTTGATCTGAATGTCGAATATCGCATCCACGTTCAGCTTAATGCCTTCGTGTTCCTCGATATAATCGGCAAGCTGCTGCTTCTTCACGCGCTTGATCGCCATGAAACGCTTAAGCACTTCTTCGTTATCTGCGAATTTTTCGAGTTTTCTAAGCTGGTCAAGGTCCGTCACCCAGCTCTCATCACCGATGAGTTCAGTGATCAGATCACTTAACTCCCTGTTTGAGTAATAGATCCATCTACGCTGCGTGATCCCGTTCGTCTTATTTACGAATTTTTCTGGGAACAGCTTGTACCAGTGGTTCAACTCCGAATCGATCAGTATTTGAGTGTGAAGCGCGGCAACGCCGTTCACTCTGCTCGAACCATAGATAGAAAGCCAAGCCATCTTGATATTACCATGGTCGATAATCTTGTAATCCAGCATGTCGACGATATCGATGTTCTTTTCTGTAAGGAGCTTATGCAGATGCAAGTCGATTTTTTTGATGATCTTGACGATTTCAGGCAAAATGCTTTCATAAGCTTCCACCGACCACTGTTCAAGCGCTTCTGCAAGAATAGTATGGTTTGTGTAGTCGCAAGTATTTTGACAAATCATCAGCGCTTCTTCAAACTTAATGCCGTCTGCCATGAGCAGTCTGATCAACTCAGGAACAGCGACAGCCGGATGAGTGTCGTTAAGCTGGATGCTGTGGTACTTATGGAACTTGTCCATTTTTCTGCCTGCGGCCTTATGCTTTTTCACCATATCTTGAATGGATGCGGATACAAAGAAGTACTGTTGCTTGATTCTTAGCAGTTTACCTTCTTCAGTATCATCGTTTGGATATAATACTCTAGAAATATCCTCGGCTCTATTTTTACCTGCAACGGCCTTATCATATGCCTGGTGGTTAAACGCTTCAAAATCAAACGGCTCCACTGATTCAGCTTGCCACAATCTTAGGGTATTGATATTTTTCGTATCAAAACCGATGATCGGCATATCGTAAGGAACCGCCTTTACCGTCATATCTTCAAATACGACTTCAACCGCTTCGCGGTCTTTACGAACCGTCCAAGGGTCACCGTGTGTCATCCATGCATCCGGTAGTTCCTTTTGGAAACCATCTTCAAAATACTGCTTGAACAAACCGTATTTATATTTGATACCGTAACCTGTTACAGGTAGGTTTAGCGTCGCACAAGAATCCAAGAAACATGCGGCAAGTCTTCCAAGACCGCCATTACCAAGTCCTGCATCGTACTCGACTTCTTCAAGGGCATTTAAGTCAACGCCAAACTCTTCCATCAGCGATTTTACATCGTCATAAGATCGCAGGTTGATCAGGTTATTGCCAAGCGCTCTTCCCATCAGGAACTCAGCAGATAGGTAAAACGCTCTTTTTCCTTCCTGATACTTGGCTTCAGTAGCGCTCCAGTCTGGTGAAATCTGACTGATGATCGCTCCAGAAAGCACTTCGTATTTGCCCTGTAGATCAAGTCTTTCAAATGGAACCCCATACTCTTTTTGCGCAACAATATTCATTGCTTGTTTTAAGTCATCTCTTCTCAACATACTATTCCTCCATGTACTCAACTTATGCTATTTGCTTATTACCTCTGAAACAGATGCTCTAATCAATAGTTCCGTGTCCAATATGACCTGTCTTCCACCGATTTTACTCTTTATGTGTTCCAGTAGAACTTCTGCGCTGATCCGTCCCATTTCTAAGACGGGTTGACTCACTGTTGCTATCGATGGATGGAAGTATTGACTGTAATCAAGTCCGTCAAAACCCATCACCGAAATGTCTTCCGGAATTCTTAATCCCGCATCCAAAATCGCCTTACCGACACCGATAGCCATTACATCGGAAATAGCGAAGATGGCCGTTGGACGCTCGTCCAAGTCCAGCATGTGTTTGCATGCGTCATAACCGCATTTGAACGTGTAGTCCGAGTCGACGATCAGAGACTGATCGATTTTTATGCCCGCATCGACAAGTGCGTTCTTATATCCCTGCATTCTCAGTCTGCCGACAGACGTGTCGTTTTCACTCGTCGTGACAAGGCCGATACGCCGGTGTCCCAATCGGATGAGATAGGCCACAGCATACTGTGCTGCGTGTTCGTTCTTTATCGTCACCGTAGACACATTGTGACTTGTCACACCACCCATATCTACAGAGGTCAATACGATAGGCACATCCAGACCTTCAAGGGCATTCATCCGTGCTTCAGTGAAATCACCACCCAAGCAGATCAGGCCTCTAAGTCTTTTTTCTTTAATAAATTCAATCGCCGCATCGGTATCATCCAGTGGCACATGGTGATAGTGCAGCACCATGCTATAGCCCTCTCTGGCAATCAGGTCCTCAATCGCTTGAATCATTTTACTGAAAAACGGATTGTCTCGACCCTTTACCATCACCCCAATCGTGTTGGTGGAAACCCTCTTTAAGTTTCTAGCACTGTTGTTGGGAATGTAATTGTACTGATCAATTATCCTTAGTACATGTTCCCTAGTTTCTGAGGATACATCCGGGTGATCGTTTAAAACCCGAGACACCGTGCTAACAGCTACTCCAGCAACCTTAGCAATGTCTTTAATATTCATAAACGCTCCTTACGGAAACGATATCGGTAACGTTTCCAACAAAGCCACAATATCATGTTTTAAATTTCATCACAATGGTAAAATAAGTTTTTTGTTAAAACTCACAAAAGCCATGTAATAAAAAATAGTCGAGAATCCACTCGACTGTCAATTGAGAAAGTTTCATAATAGATCACAAGGGATATTGCATAATAGATATTGATATGCTAAAGATCCTACTCCACTAGATATAGTTCGATCTTCTTTTTGAATGTAATTATGCAATTTCCTTAATTATTCATCCTTATCCACCAAACGGTCCAAATAGTAGTTTTCATAAAATACCACCAGGGCATCGAACTCCATCAACTTGCTCATCTGGGAATCGTCAAACTCATAAATGCCTTTTGCAGTCCTATTGAACCAACCATAGTGATTGCCGCTTACAATACTTTGCACGTCCACAAGTTCCGTCGCTTGTTTGATCACTTTTACCTGGGTCGGACCATTCATCCGTAAAAAACACGCAACATTAATAACACGCTCTCGATATGCGGTGACAATTTTCGATTTTGTCATCCCACCGGTATTCAAATCAAACTTTCGTTCATTGAACTCCTTTAAGAGTGCCTTCTGTGCCTTTTTGTCTTCCCTAAAGACTTCAAACTTCGGTAGCAAAGCCACTTCGACTAAAACACCGGACGGTCGTTCATCAATTAGAATCATTCCCAGGTGCAGTCTTTTAAGAAGCAGTTTCACTTCTGACATCCGTTTTCGTGCACGAATAGCTTCTGTGACAGGAAATGCCACATACACACTGGAGCAGTATTTTTGCCTTTCCACCGCCTGCATCACTAACTTTAGAGAAAAACTTTTCTTTAACTCAACTACCAGAACGTCTTCGCCTTTTACAGCGACAACATCGCATTTTTTTACTTCAGATTTAACCACATAACCTTTCTTTTCAAAAAAGGACTTTACGTGTGGATATAAGGCCGCTTCACTTTTAAATCCCATGGCATTACCTAAAAAATCAACTTCAGTGTATCATTTAGGAACATTTGAATTTCAAAATCGTATCCCTCAGGACCCTTAAAAAAGAAAGACTTTAATCCCAAATCTTCGAAGTGCTTAATCTCAGTAATTGTGTTTGGCGTATAGGATTTGATTTTTTCAAAACTGGCTTCAAGATCATCAACAGTCAGACTGATGAGTGTGCCACCTTTATATTCAGTCTCCACTGAACCTTTAGATCGATCAACAGCACCTAAAAACGCACCACCGGAAGTCTGATAAACGCGAGCCCATCCAGGATCAAACACCATCTCGAGTTCAAGTACGCTTTCAAAAAAATCGGTAGCCGACTCAAACTGATCAAAATATAAAAATGTCATCATAGAAGAAAATTTCATAATAGTCACCTCACAATTACGTTACCATAAATGCAATTGACGGACAAGTAATCATACCTTGAAACCAATCCGTTTGCCTTACAAAAAACATGATTAGTCATCATTTAATTGTTCCATAGTTTTTTATATGTTATAATAAGACCAGATACTAAATCTAATTTCAAATACTTCGAGAATTGAGGAAAGCATATGAAGTTTCCAAGCTTACAAATCAGCAAACTAAAGCCGAAGTTCCCTATTATCCAAGGCGGAATGGCAGTGAAGATCTCAACTGCAAGACTTGCCGCAGCAGTTGCGAATGAAGGCGGAATAGGAATCATCGCCGGCACTGGACTGACAATAGAAGAGCTTAAAGCAGAAATAAGAAAAGCACGTGAACTCACCGACGGCATCATCGGGGTAAACATCCTTTTTGCGGTCTCTGAATTCGCGGATCTTGTCAAGGTCTCCATCCAAGAAGGCATCGACCTTGTCATCTCAGGAGCAGGCTTCTCACGCGACATGTTCCAGTGGGGAAAAGAAGCGGGCACACCGATCGTTCCGATCGTATCCTCGTCAAAAGGCGCAAAAATGGCCGAAAAATTAGGCGCAAGTGCGATTATTGTCGAAGGCAAGGAAGCTGGCGGTCATTTGGGTACCGACAGAAGCATCAAAGACATCATCACAGAAGTAATCGAAGCGGTAAAAATTCCTGTTGTCGCCGCCGGTGGCATCATGGATGGTTTTGATATCCACGAGTTCGTAAAACTGGGCGTGCAAGGTGTTCAGATGGGCACAAGATTTGCAGCGACTCACGAATCCAATGCGTCAGAAGAGATGAAAGCGCATTATATCTCCTGTGGCAAAGAGGACGTGGTTCTAGTGGATAGTCCAGTGGGACTACCTGGCAGAGCGCTCAAGAGCACATTTACAGAAAGAATTAGAATTGACGGCGGAGAAACAATCGAACACTGCGTCAACTGTTTGAAGCGCTGTTCGAGATCCTTCTGCATCATGAACGGATTATATGCCGCAGTAGGTAATGACATCCCCGAAAACGCACTTTACTTTTCTGGCGAGAACATCCACAAGATAACAAGCATCCTATCCGTAAAAGAGGTCTTCGAAAACCTGAAAAGGGAATTCGCACAAGCGGATGCGATGGACAATCAGTAAAAAACACAAAAGTCATGGTTGAAAAACCATGACTTTTTTATGCAAAACTTCCGTTTATTCGTAAGCCTTATTATCAGAGATATCAAATGCAGGTTTAAACCCGATATCCGCTTTTTTTGTTTTTGCAACCGCCTCTCCGATGGTGTCTGCAAGAAAATAGGGTATTTCCTTCAGTAGCAGATTCCAATCCTCTTTTGGATAGATGCTCAAGAGTTCCAGCGGATTGAAGAATTTTACAAATTCCTTTGCGACTCCGCGGATCTCCTCCTGACTGATTGTCAGCGTAAAGATTTTTTCACACATGAGCGGTTCATTGTTGTTGAAGAAATCGATAAACTTATCGAGCTGTTCGGGTGTCCCGTTCGCCAAGAAGTGCGATGCGATGGCATCCATCAGAATCTGATGCTTTTCGTTGATATTGAACTGAATCATTCCTTTTAACGACGCTTCATCCAGCCTGTCCTTATCAAGAAGCTCCTCGATCGATTTGGCATAATGCTTGTAATTGTAAACGATAAATCCAAATCCCCAGCCGCATGGCGTGGTCCAGCAACCCGCATCGCCGATAAAGTCCACCCGGTCCTCAGCCTGCTTGACCGTAAGGTCTCCCGAAGGATACCATCCCCATTTCTCCTCTTTTATGACCGCATCCTTGAACTGACTGGTTCTGTCCTCATTATAGAGCACGTGTTTGAACTCAGTTCGCATCAAATCCTTTTGCACCTTGCTTTTTCTTAGATAGAGGATCAGCGGGAAGGAACTGTTTTCTGTCAGCACTTCGTATTCAAATACCGGTCTTCCGCCTTCAAGCGTCACATCATCACCCGCCTGGGTATCCTTAAAGGTCTGCCAAAGCATGTAATCTCCATTTTCCATGCCATGCAGACCATTGGGATGTTCGACGATCGCTCCATAAACAGACCACCAGTAATAGTTCTCATCGGTCTTATAATTCTTTTTCACCTGAGAGTCATGCCCCGAAGCGTCAATCAAGAGTTTCGCTTCGAATCTTCCCTTTGTAGTTTCCACAACCACCCTGTCCTCTTTGGTAACGTGGTCCGTATAGTAGGTTTCGAGAATAATCTCAGCACCCCGATCTAGAGCCTTTTCGCCCCAGAATTTGAGTATCGCATGTTCATCCACATAATAGTAACCCCCAGGCAGCGAAGTCTCCCATACGGTGTCCTTACCCGATGCTGTCGAACACAAGAGGCGGTTGATGCCTTTAGTCATAAAAGGTAGCACCTCGTCGTTTCCCTCTACAAGCGAAGCCGGTATGAACCAGCTCTTGGTGCAATCCTCAATCGAAGATTTTCCGTCAAGGATGAGAACACGCTTACTCCTTGCGAGTTCCGACCCGACACTTAATCCTGCAGGACCAGCTCCTATAACAATAACATCAAACATAACTTCCCCCTTGTCTTGTCTATACGACCTCTAAACCAAGTGCTTCTATCACATGCTTTACAATGCTTGAGTTGCCGCAAACCACCGATTGACCCCTTGCTTTCAACTTAAGGACCAACCCTCCGGCTTCTTCGATCAACAGCTTGCCCGCTGCCAGATCCCACGGTGCCAGATTATATTCCCAGTATCCGTCCAGATGGCCGCAAGCCACTTGCGACAGATCGAAAGCCGCAGCTCCCATCCTTCTGATCCCCCTTACAAGCGGAACCATTCTCTTGACTTCCTCAGCATTGTTTTGCGGGTGGGTGGCCCTATCATAGGGAAACCCCGTCGCGATGACACAATCGACAAGGTCCTCCTTTAAAGACACCTTGATTCCCGTGCCGTTGAGGCGGGCACCCTCACCCGCTATCGCCGTATAGGTCTCATCAAGTCTCGGAACATGGACCACTGCCAGTTTTGCTTCATTTTTAAAGGTTAAGGCGATTGAAATCGCGTAAATAGGAAGCCCTTGGGCATAATTTGTCGTCCCGTCAAGAGGATCTACAATCCAAAGCCAGTCACCGGTTTGACCGGTAAGCCCCGACTCCTCACCTAACATCTGACTACCTTTTATCAGCTTAAGCAGTTCCTTACAAAGCATGATCTCCGACTTCTTATCTACGCTTGTCACAAGATCTACCCTGGATGATTTCGAATCTACAGACAAGGACTCTGAAAACTGCTCCTTCACTTGGTAACGGCCCACTTTTTTCACAAGTGCGATCACCGCCTCAAGGATCACATTCAAGTTTTCATTCATGACGGAAACACCACCTTCTCCTTATGCATCATCGCTCTAGCGATCAAAATCAAAGCCACTGTGAATGCCATGGACGTGAAAAAGGCGATCATAACCATCAGCGTGTTCGCATTCCCTAAAAGAATTTGCTTCATGTTCACAAGGTTGTTGAAGATCGGTATGTAATACTGAACCGATGCCGCCTCGCTGCCTCCGAACATGTTCATAAATGCAGAAACCATCACAGCCATGTAGGCTGGTGTGATATATGCGCCAGCTTCCTTCACGCTGCTGGCGATCATGGAAAGCACAGAAATTATCGTCACATAAACCCCGACAAGTCCCAGCATGCACACAAGAAACAGAAACAACTCATAGGGCCCCAAGATGAACTCAGATAGGGTGAATCCTTCACCAGAGGATAAGAAACCCGCCGAAAAGGGAATCGAGAGCAGCACTCCCAAAAATGACGAAATCGTCGAGCACAGCGCGACTACCCCGAGACTGAGCATCTTGCCTCCGATGATCACTCCGCGATCAACCGGTGTGACAAGCATGGTCGCAAGCGTTCCCCGTTCTTTTTCGCCGGCGATCGAATCGATACCGATGCTCATCGCCCCAGCAAAGATGAATACCGAAATAAGCATTGGAATCAAGTCGGCGAACGACCGTTCAATGCCTCGTTCCTCCTGGGGTATGGCTATCTCCGAAGCGTCAAAATCATATACTTTAAGTTGGTTCTCGCCACCCAGCCGATTTGCGAGCACCTGATTACGGTAGCCCTCAAGCAGCTCATACACCTTTACGTTCGCTTCCTGAGCATAGTCGCTTTTAGGCGAGTATCTTCCAATCACAAGCGGCGAGGAACTCGTACTGCTATCAGCGACCTCTTCTTCAAAGTTTTCATCAAAATATAAGTAATAATCGAACACGCCGTCTAAAAGTAGCGTTTCAACTTCCTCTTCGATCAGTTCGCCTTTGGTGAGCCTAAGACTTTGATTCTGGTCGAACAGCACCACAATCGGGCCTGGAACATTCACGCCCAAGACTTCTGTCAAATGCTCGTCGATATCGTCAGATGTCTTTTGAATCATAATGCCCATTACCGAATAGATGAGGGCGATACTGATCATGGGTAAAATAAAGCTGGTCACCACAAGTCTTCTATCGGTGAACACACGCCTCAACTCTTTTTTCATAACAATCATCAACTGTTTAAACATCACCTGTCACCTGCGTTTCTTCATAGTAGTAACTGAAAAAAGCGTCCTCAAGACTGTTCGTTCGCGTTTGAGCCTTGATTTGATCGGCGGTACCTACCACTCTGATCGAACCATCAAGGAGAATCGCGATGCGGTCGCACAGTTTTTCGGCGACATGCATCATATGCGTCGAGAGGATAATGGTCTTGCCGCTCTTTTTCAACTCCACAAGATAGTCGGTAACAGCCTTTGCAGTGATTACGTCAAGTCCGTTGGTAGGCTCGTCGAAAATGACCACCTTGGGATCGTGAATCAGACTGACCACAATCGAAAGTTTCTGTTTCATCCCGGTAGATAAGTCCTTGATTTTGGTGTGTCTAAAGTCGCTTACACCAAATGATTCAAACAGATGCTCCATCCTGTCTTTCAAAAGCTGCACATCCATCCCGTGAAGCCGCCCAAAAAACTTTACAGTGTATTCGGGTGTAAAATGAGGGTCCAGCTTAAGCTCGCTGGTTAAAAAGGCAAGCGACTCCCTTACCTTTTCGCCTTCCCTTACACCGTGAAATCCGTTGATGTACACATCACCTTCTGTGGGCACGATTAGGGTCGATAGGCATCTTAAGGTTGTCGTCTTGCCGGCTCCGTTGGGTCCGAGCAAGCCAAAGATCTCATTCTTCTTCACCTCAAAGTCAATGCCTTTAAGGGCATGTTTGATCGGTGAATCCTCCTTGTTCGCAGCCCTCTGTTTTTTGGACAGCACAAAAGATTTCTTCAGCCCTTTTACAAGAATCATTGCTCCGAACCTTTCCTCTTGTCTTTGACAAACATGAGTAGGAATGCCAGCACCGCAGCCGCTATACCCGTGTACAACCATGGCTTTTGCAGAGGTACAGGACATGCACCACCCAATCTATATGATTCAATCCTTTGGTATAGCGTTATTCCTGCAATAATGACCGCGTAACCCATCAGAACGTTTGTCAGTCCTTTAATCCAGTTTTTCATTTTTCATCACCTTTCTTAGCTTACTATGATTCCCTACTCCTGTTCAGCAAGTCTGTTAGGATGGGAGACCGCAAGTATTTTAACAAGTTGGTTCGTGGCATTGTACCAGTTATGGCTTCTTGCAGAATTGAAATGAGCCGTTTCGCCCGGATACAGCTCATAGAGTTCATCGTCTACGACCAAAGTCAGAATCCCTTCAACGACATAGATGAACTCCTCCCCTTCATGTGAAAAGGTATCGATCTTCTCGAGTTCCTTTTGCGGCAATAGCTCGATCATTCGTGGAAAAAGCAATTTATCCGTATAGTCGCTGCTCATCTGGTAATAGATGAACTGATTTTCAACAGATAGGATGCTGCGCTGATGCCTCTTAAGTACGACGTCTTCGCGCTTCACAGCCGTCTTGAAGAAGTAGTTTAGGTTCACTTCTAAGGCATCGGATAATTTTTGAAGCGAGTCCACTGAAATTGTCGTCAGTCCCCGTTCAAGCTGTGAGATAAAGCCTGTGGAAAGCCCTGTCGCATCGCTCAAATTCTTTAGTGTCATTTCTTTTTTCACACGCATTTCCTTAATGCGCTTACCTAATTGATTCAACATTGATGACCTCCTAATCGACCAACACCACTTCTACACCGTAACTTTTCGCGGTGGCAACCAGTTCCTTCAGATAAGGCCCTCCGACCTGTTTATACTTCGCCCAATCGCCCTTGACACCATGAGGTCTAAAGGCGATGATCTTATACCGTGCGCCACTGTCTGCCTGCTTCAATCGCCCGCAAACCCATTTTACAGTCCGCTCAGAATCCAGTGATTCATGGACCACCGTTCGCACTTCATAAAGCATGTCCGCCTCAATCAGCATTTCAAAGGTTCTTAGTACGCCTGAGGGTTTCATTCCGGTCAAGTCCTTACTTTCCTCATCATCAATCGATTTTATATCCAGCATCACACCGCTGATAAAAGGCATGATCTGTTCAATAACTTCTGGTCGAGAACCGTTCGTATCGACCAGTACATCAACCTTCAGCTTATTGAGGGCCCTCACAAGCTCAAGCAGAAACTCGGCCTGAACCGTGCATTCGCCTCCAGAAACGGTTACTCCGCTGACAAAATTCAAGTAGGGTTTTAAGACCTCTACTATCTGGTCAACGTCCATCTTCGACACATCCTCGTCGGCCTGTGTGCAAATCGGAATCGTTTCGGGGTTGTGGCAGTAGCCGCAGTTCATATTGCAGCCCTGAAAAAAGATTACACTCCTGTTGCCGGGCCCATCCACATAACTAAAGGGTAGTATGCTACGAATATATCCAAACAAATTGTTCACCTGTCCTAATCTAACTTTAAAATCCATTTGTTTCTATATACATCATACCCAACCCCACAAGCCAAAACAAGAAATAAAAAAGCGCGTCGACCCCGTAATTAAAGATTGCATCCTCCTTCACACGGCCTTGTCAACAAACTTTTACCAATGCCTCAAGTGTTAAGTTCACTAATCTTTGTTATAATAAGGTAACTCGACAGGAGGAACCGCCATGACGCATTTAATCGCAGCGACGCTCAAGCGACAACTGAAATGGAAAAATACAATCATCATCCAGCTAGCACTCATTCTACTGACCCTGTTTATGCAGTTTTTGTTTTCTGGCTATGAGACCACACTTGTCAGTTCCGAGCAAATAAGGTTCGGTGTCGCAAGTGAGGACACGCATCCGGCTGCGACACTTCTGATCAACAGCTTTGCCACCAATGAGAATTTCACGTCGCTCTTTACCGTAGTGATCGATGAAAAGGACAGCGTCATCGATCAGTTCAATCGGGGAACGCTTGATGCATACATCATCATACCGGAAGGTTTTTCCTATGGCCTGATGTACTACGAAAATAAGCCCCTCAGCATCTATACCCATGCGGACAATC
The DNA here is from genome assembly GCF_004125825.1 of Fusibacter sp. A1. NCBI lineage: Bacteria > Bacillati > Bacillota > Clostridia > Eubacteriales > Fusibacteraceae > Fusibacter > Fusibacter sp. A1. The sequence goes on from NZ_QQWI01000003.1 coordinate 168,855, forward strand.
CTGTGAAGAATCGTCTGCTAGAAGGCGTATTCAACAGCTACAGCGAATATGTGACAGCAGTCGACCTGACTACCCTAAGCCTCTATAGGACGATGGACGATGCGGGGAGCACCGATGAAGCCAAGGTTAGCGCCAATGAGCAGTTTTCGGTCGAAATGATCACCGCTGCCATGGGAAGAGGGCGCCATTTCACCACCTCCACCCTTTCCTACTTGCCTAAGATCACAACGCTTCATTATATACTCCTTGCACTTCCCCTGAGTCTCATCGCATTTATGAGCATCGGATTTGGCCTATCGACGCTTGAAAGCAGACAGACCTCCACTTTTAAACGTCTGCTCACCACAGGAACCTCGCCGCTATTTATCGTTATGGCAGAGATTATCGCACAGACACTGCAGCTTGTAGGCGTCCTATTGCCCGTTGTGCTGGCAGTCTATTATACAGCAGACTTAAGCTTTGCCGGATCGGCCTTTCTGGCCTTTATCCTGTGCAGCATGCTTTTTGTAAGCATTTGGCGCAGCGTCAGCTATATGTTCAAAGACGCTCAGTCCCTCAGTTTTCTTGCCACCATCGTGACAAGTCTCTTGGTTTTGGCGGGTGGAGGACTGATTCCCTTTGTGCTGCTGCCTCTGATGGTCAAAAAAATCGGCGTATTCAGTCCTATTTATCTGATCCTACGCCTCGCCATCACCGGTGTCGGCTCTTCCTTTGTCACACTTGGCATACTTATGTCCCTGTTTGCCTTGTTCGTATCGATCGAGGTGATTCTAATTAAGAACACCCCTGTCCTGGAGGTACTAAAATGAGCCCTTTCAAATTGCAGGTGACACAGTTGTTAAGAGCAAAGGGATTTCTGGTGGTTTATGTCCTTTCGCTCCTACTTCTTTTCATAAGTCTTAGGGGCTGGCTACCCTTTAGTACCGTTCAGATGGAGCTTTCTATTGCGGTGATCGATAACGACGAGTCGCAAGACAGCCGTACCTTCATCGACTTGCTAGAAGAAAACACACTTGTCCGACCGATTCTCACATCAGAGGCAGACGCGGTCAAACTGCTGAAGCGTGAAGTCATAGAAGCATACCTTGTGATTCCAAAGGATTACTTCAAGCCATTCGGCAGACAACAGCTCTCGCTAAACTACTTGACCTACAATGCCGTAGCTCCAGTCCTTGTCGACGTGATCGCCCAGGACCTAATGCCCTTCATCGCAAAGTCGAGGCTAATACGCGCCACCACAACCTATCTGGACGATTCCTGGACAGAAACAGCGCTTGAGTATTACACCCTTTATGAAGAGGATAGCTCTTTTTCACTGACAACCCAGCTAGTGCTAGTGGATACGTGGCTTGGTATCAAGGGAGATATCAATCAAAAGAAAATCAATTATGCCCGCAGCCTTATCGGCTACGGTTTGACCCTGATCATCTTGCTGCTTGTTCTGACACTTTCTGGTAGCGGACTCACAGACTACGGCTTGCAGCCGAGAACAGGCACCATATTCGGACTCAACCGCTCCCTCTTCATTAGCCGTAGGGTCGTCCACTACACCTTGGTCCTACTGCCTTGGTTTTTCATACTCAACAGCATCGCCGGTCAGATCGGACTGACCTTAAACGCGGCGCTTGCGATTCTTGTGATGGGGGTTCTTGTGATTGTACTTTACTACGAACTGCTCAGTCTTTTTCAGCTAAAGTTCCAAAGGCACATCTATGCTCAGCTGATCACCATCAGCCTGGTACTCATACCGGCGCTATTGGGAGGAGCCTTTTTCTCCATCGACCTCTTGTCCGGCCCCATACTCGAATTAGTCGGGTGGCTCCCCTTTTATCATATCACCCAGGTGTTTTACGAATGCCTCACCTCCGGTGGGCTTTCAGCGCAACATCGGTTGTTAATCGGTTGCTATGTGCTTGTGATCGGGCTTATCATGAGCTATAATTACAAAAAAACAAGCACAAGGATTAGTGTCTGACATATTACAATTTGATGAACTTAATTGTTAATCATTGTAAATGCGGCCTATCCACAGTAAAATAAGGCGTAAGTACCTAGTCTGTCTATAACAAAAGGAGGATGGCTTCGGCCTACTATTATGAAAAAACTTTTATCTTTAACACTTGCACTTTTGTTAGTGCTTTCATTTGCAAGCGGTTGTGCTAAAAAAGAATCGGCAAGGGACCTCTTGACTCAAACCTTTGAGCAAAGTGCCAATCTGACTTCTTCTCGCGCACTTATGGACCTTACCATGAACGTCGATGCGTCAGAGGACTTCTTGGCTCAAGATCCAGCAGTACCTACTTATATCGATATGATCAACGCAGGCAAGCTGACGCTTGACATCGCTTCCGATTCTATAAAAGGCAACATGAACGGAACGGTATCTGTAGAGTCCAATGGAATGGCGTTTAAATTTGACCTCTACATGAAAGACTTTGAAAGCATGATTATCAAAACTCCATTCTTAGATGAGTATCTCACTCTAGATACCTCGGCATCGATGGAACTTTCAAAGGATACTGAAAAACTCAAGTCCCTTAATACGGATATGACATCGATCTTCTTAAACGCAGTCAAGGATGAGAATCTGACTGTGGAATACGGCGTGGACTTTGAAGGCATGGACGGCAGCACAAAACTTGATTATGTGACAATGTCATTCGACCAAGACTCCTTCCTAGCGCTTATCAAAGAGTTGATTCCAGCGATTTATGGCAACGAAAGCATTCAGGAAACCATGAAGAAAAGTATCATCGCTCAGAATGAGACCTACGGAATAGAACTTTCAGACGAAGAGATCGAAGCGCAAATCGCAATGCTTACAGAAGGCTTCCCTCAAATGCTCGACGAATTGGACGATACCATCAGCTTCGACTCATTGGTCGTTAAAATGGGTATCGACTCGGATTACAACACAAGAGTGATGGATATGACGATGGGTATGACAGTCAAAGAGCTTGACTCGCAAGTCAGTATGACCATGAACATGAACACAGAAGCCTATGCGTTCAACCAACCTGTTGAACCTCATACCATCGTAATCACAGAAGAAAACAGCATCTCATTTGAAGACTTCATCATGCAGATGATGTTTGGCGGAATGGGAATGTAATAGAACTACTAAAAAAGCAGCCGTCGGCTGCTTTTTTTATGCTTTTATCCTATATACGGTGCTTGCGGCGCCTACAGTTCTCTTTTCTTTCTTTCAAGCACCTTCTGATTGTCCACGGCTCCCTTGCCGAGAACGACAGCATCATTGAGCACCTGCTCGCCTCTGCGTAGCTTTTCGATATCCGACTTCTTCACAAGATAGCCTGTGATTCTTACCACATCGGCATTGTCCTCATAAAGCGAGAAGTATCTCAGACCCGATTTGAAAGCGCCTCTGATGATATCCACAATCGCCATTGGATTTCTTCGCACCGTTTCGTCGAATCTGAAAATATCGCCGATTCCCGAAGGGAAATGGCTGTGGTAAGGTGCGGACTTTAGAATATGGTCGTGGATGGCCGGCTCGTCATGGATAGGAATTCTGCATCCCGGGCTTACACCTTCGTCCGTATCAAGTCCGACCTGCGCATGCAGGACATATCTTGAATCGGTCGCGTACAGCATCTCGTTCTTATGTCTGTTCACTAAGCTTTCAAGGGTTTCGATCACACGCTTGCCAAAGGCCTCAGACACGTCATCGTGTCCGAACTTGAACTCATCATGGACCGTGTTCACAGCGTCTGCAAGTCCTACGATACCAAACATGGCAGTGAACTTTTTAATATCGATAAAGCCTTCTTTTACTAAAAAATGAGTCGAGAAGAAATCCGTGTCATTCAGTAGGAAGGAAACCCTCTGATCCATATAGTCAAGCATCAAGGGCACCGCCGTCTCAAGCCTGACGATAAAGGATTCTTCCGAATCGCCCTTTTGTGCAAGTTTTGCAAGATTCATTCTCACAAGCGTATAGCTCCCGCCACCGATAGGTAGTCCGTTATAGCAGCTGACGATACCGTATTCATTTGGCTCAAAATCCGATCTGAACATCGCATCGTTGGCAAAAGAAGGTTTCGCTACCTTTAGGGACGTCTGAATCGCTTCCAGTAAAAAATCATCGGTCGTATGTTCATTCACCTTTACCGTGATATTCGGAATCGCATTTTCAAGCTCACGCTCCGCTTTAAGAATCATACGTGCGACCTTGGTATCCTTACCGCTCAAGTTCGCATGGCAGAAGGAATCTGTTATCGTGCGGTCGATATGGATCAAAAACATCTTGATCTGTTCGAAAGTCCCATCGTCAGCCGCTGTGACAAAGGGCTCCAAAAGCGTATCCAGTTCTCCGATATAGACAGGAAGCGTAGTTATCGAAGGAACGTGTTTGTACATGATAAGCAGGGCATGAATCGCCTCCTGCAAAGTAGTCGGCGCGCAAAGCCTTAAAAAGTCACAACCCTGATCCATCAGTCTCGTGTAATCCGGAACAATATAACGTGGACGATACGGTGCGTTTCCCTCGAACATATCTGAAATCACCTCACGCTCAAACCACTCCCTCGCTTCAGGCGCAATCGCTATGGGCTCGACACTGTTCTCAGCAAACCTAGCAAGCGCAATCACCTTCTGTTCATAAGTCAATGTCCTATCTTTAAGAATATCAAGTACCATGAAATCACTCCTTTTTGCCTTTTGTGATTATCGTGCTGTAGAATGTAGTATGTAGTATGTAGAAACCTTTGAAGCTTTGCTTCGCAGGAAATGCCCGCGCACCGAAGCGCAAGGGTTTCCACATTCCGCATTCCACATTCATCATCTAATCCCATTATACCCCCTTTCCAACAAAAACTCATTATAACTTTGTAACAATAACAACTTGTTAGCAAAAGCCAAGTGTTGGGTATCACTTTTAAAAAGGAGGATTCACAGTGATCAGACATAACAGCGAACAACTAAAATTCGAAGCAGTCCTTGAGGGCTACGAAGCCGAACTGACTTATCAAAAGCAGGGATCGATCCTTGTCTTTGACCACACCCATGTTCCAGCCGAACTACGCGGCAAAGGTATCGCAAAGCAGCTTGTCGAATTCGGCATAGCCTATGCTCGAGAAAACGGATACAAGATCAAACCCAAATGCACTTATGTGATCGGCTATTTTGAAAAACAAAGCGCAGCGCTTGAGGATGTCGTCGCGCACTGATCCTAATAAAAAAAGGAAGACAAGTCGATTGTCTTCCTTTTTACTTTATCGCACAATTCACTTTTCAATATCATACGGCCAGGAGATGATTCCGCCTAAATCGAATACGTTTTCATATCCGAGGTCGATCAACTCATATGCGGCCCTCTTGCTTCTGTTTCCCGATCTGCAATAAACGATGATTGTCGCTGACTTGTCAGGCGCGATGGCCTCGATGCCGCTAGCGATCTCATCCACTGGAAGTAGAACGCTTAAAGGTATATGCCCTGTCACGTATTCTTCTTTTGTCCTGACATCGATTAAAAGCGCTCCATCGTCCATTAGACTAAGCGCCTCATCCGGTGTCGCAATCCGGTAGCTATCCACTTGATCCACCTGTCCATCCATTTTCGTATCAGATTCCGTTTCAACCGTTTGCTCTGTGGCAGGCGCCTTTGGCGACTGAAAAACCAACACCAGTCCTACAATGGCAGCAATCACAATAATAATGCCTATACCTATTCTCTTCATCCAACCACACTCCTAAAAATCAAGGCCATTCGCCTTTACATATTCAATAACAGCGATGGCAAGCTCTCTGGCGGCCTCGTAGTCGTGGTATTTCGCGATACCGTAATGGGCATGCACATACCTCACAGGCACACCGAGTACGATGCACGGGATTCCCTTGCCTTTGATATGGTAGGTGGCTCCGTTCGTACCTCCACCACGTCTTACCGTCTCTTGATAAGGTATACCCTTTTCTTTTGCCAGTCTAACAGCAAGTCGCGTAAGTCCCGGGTGAGAAATCATCGTCCTATCAGCGATTCTGATCTGAACACCTTTTCCGATCGCGCCCTGTGCCTCACCCCTAGAAGTAAAGGTATCGTCAGCTGGTGAGCCTTCGAATACGATACAAAGGTCGGCATTCACTACATTACCGACAACCTCTGCGCCTCTTCCACCGACTTCTTCCTGTACCGACAAGGATCCGATTATGTGGCGGTGCCCCTTAGCGGTGCACTCGTTAAGCGTTTCCACGACAAGGCTGCATCCCAAACGGTTGTCAAAGGCCTTACCGATCATCGTTTGAGTCATCTGCTGGTACTCAAAAGCCACATCAGGCACAAGGGCAAGTCCGATCCTTATTCCAAGTCCGACCACCTCTTCTTTTGAAGAAACGCCCACATCCACCAGTAGGTCTTCGATCGCAACCGGTTTGTTACGCTCTGAATCGCTTAGAAAGTGCACGGGTTTTGAAGCCACAATCCCTTTGATTACAACACCGTCATCTGTGACAAGCCTCATCTTCTGTGAAAGCAGATTCTTGATGTCCCATCCGCCGATATTGATGACGCGCAGTAAGCCGCTATCCGTAATCGACTGAACCAAAAGTCCGAGTTCGTCCAGATGCCCGTCGATAAGCACAGTAGGTGATTTTTCATCTTTTTCCTTAGGCACAAGATAGCAGTTGTTCATCTTGTCGACCGTCACATCGATAGAGTCATTCACAAATTTTAGTGCAGTCTGAACGGCATCGTTTTCAAAACCCGAGATACCATTCGCATTGGACATCGCTTCGATAAGTGCAAGAGCTTTCATCATAACTACCCCTTTCAAGAGATCAAACGGCTACGCCAACCTTTCCACTACTTGTTTCGTGCTGAATTCCTTATTGGTTTTTAACATCCATACAAACCAGACAAATACGATGACGCCTTTGAAAACACTGCTTATGGAGATGCTCCACCAGACCCCGTTCAGTCCAAGCAGGGTTTCTGAAGATAAAATGTAGGCAAAAGGTACCCTAAGCCCTGTAAATACAATACTCACAATCGAAGGCGGAAACGTCTTTCCAAGACCGTTGAAAGCACCTGCTGTCGCAATCTCGATACTCATGAACAACTGCGAGACCCCAAGTATCCGCAAGTACACCGCCCCAAAAGGAATGACATCGGGGTCCGGTATAAATAAGGAGAACAAGGGTTCTGCAAACACGATTAGGCCAAAACTGGCTGCAAAACCAAGTACGACCATGATCTTGAATGCTTCCCGGTAGCCCTCTTTGATTCTGTCGTAGGCCTTGGCGCCGTAGTTTTGACCCACAAACGCGCTAAGCGCCGTACCGAATCCGCTTGCGGTCATCCACGAGATCGACTCGATCTGAGACCCGACCTTTTGAATGGCGATCGGCATGTCTCCAAAGTAAGACAGCCTTCTTGCGATGATCATCGCAAACAGAGTGAATGCGCCACTTTGCACCGCTACAGGAAGTCCCAGCTTGATAATTTTTGAAATCACATTCCAAAGAGGAACCCTAAAGAAGTGAAACTCTGAAAACGGAGATTTTGAAGATTCGATATGAAACACAAACAGCACGGTCACCACTAGTTGAGAAAACACCGTGGCGATCGCCGCCCCGTTCACACCAAGCGCGGGTGCGCCGAACCACCCGAAAATAAGCACCGGGTCAAGGCAAATGTTCAGTACAAGTCCCGCCATATTGAACCAGAGCGGAACCTTGCTGTTGCCAGACCCGTTGTAGATTCCAGAAAAGACCATGTTGGTGAAGGATAATGGAAATCCAAGCGCGACTATGCCTAAATATCCGACCGCCCACTGGTTGATCTGAACACTTGGGACTTCAAAAAAGTCGATCAGCGGTGTTTTCAGCACCTGAACAAATACCATATAGATAAAGGCGTTGAATACCGCAAACTGCAGCGCGCTTCTCGCATAGTCCCTTGCGCCGAGCTCATCTCGCGCACCTAAGGACTGCGCCACACCGACCTCCGCTCCCACCTGGGAAAGCCTGACAAGCGCCATCGAAAGCCACATATAAAAACCCGCAGTCCCGACAGCGGATACCGCATCGTAGCCTAACCTTCCGATCCAGACCATATCGAACATGTTATAGGCCATCTGTAAAAATGACGTCGTCATGATAGGAAGAGCCACCTGAACAATACTCTTTAGAATTGGCCCCTTCGTTAAATCCTTACGCTTATCCATATACACCTCAAAAGTTAACTATTTAGATTGTCGAAATAACTAGTAGTATTATATAACTTCTCAAGTCAATTTCATAGCTGAATTTGATTTTTAATCAACTTCCATTTCAAGTCGCATCTGCGACTGCTCAGGCGATATCGCACACCAGTCGACAGGTGCCTGCCCGACACTTACTAAAAAAGCATTCGCTCTTGAATAGGGCTTGCTACCAAAAAAACCACGATAGGAAGACAGCGGACTCGGATGCGGTCCTTCGATGATATGGTGCCAGGGGTTTGTGATAAGCTTGCTCTTTTTTTGCGACGGTTTACCCCAAAGGATGAACACCACAGGAGTCTTCCTGCTGTTCAGCTCACAGATCACAGCGTCCGTGAAGGTCTCCCACCCTATGCCTTTGTGTCCGTTGGCATTTTTTTCAGGCACGGTCAAAACCGTATTGAGCAGCAATACGCCGTCCTTGGCCCATTTGACCAGACTTCCGCTTGTGGGCATCTCGCAGCCCATATCGTCTGCAAGTTCCTTATACATATTCACAAGCGAAGGCGGAACCTTCACCCCTTCCTTCACAGAAAAACTTAGCCCTTCGGCCTGACCGTAACCGTGATAAGGATCCTGCCCCAGTATCACCACTTTGACATCCTCATAATCGGTCAGTTCAAAGGCTCTGAAAACAGCTTCCTTAGGCGGATACACAACACCTTCGTCATATGCGCGGTCCACATTTTCTATCAAGTTCAGAAAATAGTCTTTTTTCATTTCATCTTTTAACAGTTCATGCCATACCGTATTTTCCAACATAACTTATGTCGAGCATGCCTTCACTCGACTCCCCCTTACCCTTTAGTTTAATGACTTTGCCTTTATAGGCATACTCAGTCGTTTAAGCATCTCTTTTCATTATAAACCGATCACTTGTCCAAATGATATTCCAAATTCAAAAAAAATTGCTATACTGAAGTTAAGTGATTTAGCACTACATATTTTTCATCTGGAGGCTTATATGAAATTTATCACATATAGTATCAATAATAAGGAACATCTCGGAATACTCTCCCTTGACGGAACCAGGGTATGTGAGATCAACGCTTTTTTAGACACGAGGTTCACCGACATGACCCAGCTCATCACAGAGATTTCCGACTCCGAGCTGGATCTGATCGCCAAGAAGCTTGAAACCGCTTCTGAAAGCGACGGTCTCCCTGTTACAGAAGTCGTGCTGAAAGCTCCGATCCCCTATCCGATCAGACCGCTTTTTTGTCTAGGTAAAAACTATATCGACCACGCACTCGAAACAAAAGGACTGCCGGGCTCTGACGATGAGGTGCCAAAGCATCCGATCTTCTTTATGAAGATCGCACAGCCTGCTACTGCCACTGGCGATATCATTCCTAACCACAGGGCGATCACCGATATGGTCGATTACGAAGTGGAGCTTGCTGTCGTCATCGGAAAAGACGGCATCGACATCACAAAAGAAGATTCACTAGAACATATCTTCGGCTACACCATCGTAAACGACATTTCGGCAAGAAACCTTCAACGAAAACACAGCCAGTGGTTTAAAGGTAAAAGTCTTGAGGGCTTCAGCCCCATGGGCCCATGCATCGTTCATAAAAGCGCATTCACGCATCCTTTGGCTCTAAAGATCACTTGTGATGTGAATGGTCAAAGACGACAGGATTCCAACACCGAAAACCTCCTGTTCGACATACCGACCATCATCGAGGAATTATCAAAAGGAATGTACCTAAGAGCCGGCGATATCATCCTGACTGGAACCCCGGCAGGTGTGGGACTTGGTTTCACACCCTTCAAGTTCCTCAAGTCAGGCGATAAGATCACATGCCAGATCGAAGGCATCGGAACACTTGAGAACACGTTCGAATAATGCTAAAAAAGCAGCCCGAGGGCTGCTTTTGTTTTTAGTACACTTCGTCCAGTCTATCCATAATCTTTGATGCGGCCGCCTTATCGGCGATGATCACCACATCCGGGTGCAGCTGAAGCGCCGATGCAGGAAGGTCGGGTTTGATCGGTCCGAACAGCATGCCGTACAGGGCATCCGCTTTTGACTCACCATAAGCTAAAAGCAGTATTTTTTTTGCATGCATGATGGTCCTGACCCCCATCGAAAGGGCTGTTTTAGGTACTTCGTCCACACTATCAAAAAATCTCGCATTCGCATCGATCGTATCCTGATCGAGTTTTACAAGATGGGTTTTCGCTTCGAACTTCAGGTCTGGTTCGTTAAATCCGATATGGCCGTTTCTACCTATTCCAAGGAGTTGAAGGTCGATTCCGCCGGAATTCTTTATTTGTGCCTCGTAGTTCAGGCATTCTTCCTGTACGTCTTTTGCAAGACCGTTTGGAATATGCAGCTGTGTTTCTGTAACACCCACATGCTTGAATAGGTTTTCTTTCATAAAATAGGCATAGCTCTGGTCATGCTCTTTACCTAGACCGTAATACTCGTCCAGATTGAATACCGTCATCTTGTTGAACTCAAGACCTTCTTCCTTATGGTGTCGAATGAGTTCCTCATAGGTTCCGACAGGTGTCGAGCCCGTGGCAAGACCTAACACAGAATCCGGCTTTATCCAGAGCTGGTTGGCGATGATCGCGGCGGCTTTTCTACTTAAATCCTGATAATCATTAGCAATAATTACACGCATCTACCTTCTCCTTAACTTCTTAACTTAGGCTCTCCGTTTACATAAGTCTGTAAAACTTCAAATGACTCGTTCATTAGGACGATATCCGCATAAAATCCCTTTTTTAATTGTCCGATTCCCTTCATGTCAAGTAATTCCGCTTGATTTTCACCCATCATGGACATGACCGAACCAAGCGGTTCCTCGGAATGCTTCACAAAGTGTTTCAGCGCATGGTTCAACGTCAAGATCGAACCGGCAAGCGTTCCATCTTCAAGTGTCGCTTTTTCATGATCGACCACCACGTTGAGCGTACCTAGGCTATATTTGCCAGCAGGCATCCCACCCGCGCACATGCAATCTGTGATAAGCATGAGCCTCTTGTTTCCCTTTTGTTTGAATAAGGTCTGATATAAAACCGGATTCACATGGATGTCGTCAGCGATCAGTTCGGTATACACATCCGCATTGAATGCGGCGCCTACAACACCGGGTTCGCGGTGATGAAGTCCTGTCATGGCATTAAAAATATGCGTTACGGAGTGCACGCCTTTCTTGAAGGCATCCATAGCCTGGGCATAGCTTGCGTTCGAGTGCCCGAGCGACAACTTGATACCCGTTGCTTTTGACCACTCTAGCATGGTCCCCTCCGGGTCAAGTTCCGGGGCATAGGTGACAAGTCTGATCACGTCGGCATCGTCCTTAAACACATCGGCGTCTGGAGTAAGAATGAACTTTTCATCGTGTGCGCCTTTTTTTAACGGGTTGATGAAAGGACCTTCAAGGTGGATACCATGACATTTCGCCCCCTGTACGCCCTTCCGGTGCATGCGGACGTTGTCGATCGCTTTTTTCACCTTTTCCAGTTCGTGGGTCACAGTCGTCGCTAAAAAGCTGGTCACTCCGTGCTTGACCATTTCTGTCGAAAGCGTATCCAGCGCTTCTTTTGTCGCGTCCATTGTATCATATCCACCCATGCCGTGCACATGGATATCGATAAAACCAGGAAGCACATAGGCGCCCCTCGCATCGATTAGCTCAGCGTCTTCAGGTAGCTCGTCAAGCGCAAGCAAGCCCTCGATCTTGTCCGAAAACACAAGTCCTTTGCCCGAAATCAGTTCGTCACCTATCAGGCATATTCCATTGATGATGATTTTTTTCATAAGTTATCCTATTCTTCAAATGCGAACTTATCCCAAGGTTTGATATGGTCAAGAAGCCTAAGCTCTTTCGGATCAATCCTTGCGACGACGTTTGATTTGCCGCTGTTCCTCATCGCTTTTCTGGCGACTTGCAGTTCACCCGCATAGCGCTTGTACAGATCGCTTTCTATGATGATATCGCCCGGTTGAATCTCTGGAGTATTGAACACGGGGAACGATTCGCCCTTGTATTTGACACGGGACTGCGTCGAACGGATCAGATACTCAGAGACGTCACCCCTGTTGAAGTGCGGTTCATTCAGAACAATTGTCTTTTCAAGCTCACGGGACTCAGGGTGAAGCTCGACCTTAAGGGTTTTAAGGGTCATCGACACCTTGGCAAGACGTTCTAGTTCTTCATGGCTTGGAATCGCATTCGCGATGATCACATTGTCGATGAGGTCTGTATAAAACAGGTCTTTGGCCTGAACTTCGATAGCAAGCTCCCTGTGTTCTTCCAGGGTGCATAGTCCCTCGTTGACAGGCCACGGCCCGAACGAGGCGCTCTGCGCGTTCACAAAAGCCGAAGTTCCTATATTATAGTCCTTGAACTGCTCAGAGCACTTCAAGAAATGTTCTCTTGAGATCCCTGTATACGTGTGCGGATAAAAGTTATGGCATCCGATGAGATTGTCCTTATTGGGGCGATGGCTGATGATGTTATCCAGGTACCTGGTGCCGTTTGACATGTTGATCTCGATCTTAAGGTCGTAGGGATTGTAGGTCATGATACTCTCTTCGATGCCTGTAAAGCCCAAATCAAGTCGTATGCCATAAAGCCCCATTTCTTTAAAATACCCGAGATTCTGATAGTCCAGTCCGAGGGCGCTGAAAACACCGGGGTCTACATCGGCGATCACTTGCATGTTACGTTCTGCTGCAAATCCGACAAGCTCCTTAAAGGGTTTAAAGGGATCATCCCCTTCTCCCGCGCTGATCATGCAGGTGAAGATACGCTTATAACCAAGCGCGTTTGCTTCTTCTATATAGCGTTTAAACGCTTCGACAGAAGCGTTTCCAGGATAAATCGATATGCCTAGTTGTCTCATAAGGACTCCTCCTTACTTCGCTTGAATCGCAGCGTGGATGTCGATAATTTCGTTGGCAAGATCTTTGAGTAAAATGGCGTTCATCAGGTGGTCCTGCGCGTGGATAAGCAGTAGCGATACGATCGCCTCTTCACCTGCCGCTTCTTTTTGTATCAGCTCCGTCTGGAACCTATGTGCCTTGTTCAGCTGTTCGATCGCCTGTTCTACTTTTTCCCTGGCATCTTCGATACGACCCGCTTTTGCATCTTGAATTCCTTCAAGCATGTAGCTCTTGGCCTCGCCGCTAAATGTAATCAGTTGAAAAATAATCTCTTCCATGAAATTGCCTCCCGTATAGTTGACCCTTTGTGGGTAGTGTTCGTTACCCGAAAGGGTAATTCGTCGTTTATCTGAAGTCGCAACTTGCGAACTTACCTTCCAGTTTCATTGTATAGTAAATAGTATGATTGCATAAGCGATAACCTTTGGATCCATCAAGTAAAATACGTCTGATAAAAGAATAATGACTGAATAGGGCGGCGCCCTATTCAGTCTTTGTCACTAATTATGCTGCTTGCTTTTCAAGATTTTTCTTTTCCATTCTTTCAGAAAGCATAACGAAAGGAAGGTAAATCGCAAAACCGATCACTAAGTTGATTGCTGAAAGCGCAGCACCCATCAAGCTACCGCCCGTGGCTAAGAATCCACCGATGATCGGAGGAGATACCCAAGGAATAACAACTGTTGTAGCTGGAACAATGCCCGCCACAGTAGCAAGGTAAGAAATGATCGTAAGGATCACAGGTACCGAGATAAACGGAATGAAGAAGATCGGATTAAGTACGATCGGCAAACCGAAGATCACAGGCTCATTGATATTGAAGAGACCTGCAGGTGTTCCCATGGCCGCCATCATTCTGTAGTGCTTGCGCTTTGAAGCTACAAAGATAGCCGCAAGAAGTGTGATTGTAGTACCCGAACCACCCATGTAAACGAATGCGTCGAAGAACGATTTTGTCACTACCCATGGAGCTTTCAAGCCTTCTGCGATAGCTGCGGCGTTTTCTGCAACTGCAGGAACATAGAAAGTCTGCATGATCGGCTCAAGGATGTTCGAACCGTGAAGACCGAAGAACCAGAAGAAGTGGTTGAAGAACGCGATTGCGATTGCAGCACCCATCGAGTTACCGATCTTCATAAGCGGAGCTTGAATGATCTCTGTAATCAAAGCGAAAAGGCTCTTGTCCGCAAACAGGAAGATTTGCAGTAAAGCGACTACTGATAAAATGATGATCGAAGGTAAAAGCGCTGCGAAGCCTCTAGCAACAGCCGGTGGAACACCTTCTGGCATTTTGATCACAAGCGCCTTCATCTTAGAAAGCAGTCTGAAAGCCTCTGTTGTCAGAATCGCAATAAGAATCGCTGCGAACAAGGCTGTGGCATTGGTGAAGCCCCAGTTGATGTCTCCCCAACCGCCGCTTGCAGGTGATACCTGCGGTACTAGTACAAAATACGTTGCAAACGAAAGTACCGCTGCAGATAATGGGTTGGCATCATATGATTTTGCCAAGTTGTACGACACTGTAAATACGATAAACAGTGACATGATTGCGAAAGTTCCCCACCAGATGTTTCCGCCAAAAGCTTTCCAGCCGTCGCCGAAGATGCTGGTCATCAGGTTCTGGTAAGCTTCGATTCCCATGTTGTTAAGTAAAACACCTAGAGAACCTGCGATGATTAATGGCATGATAGCCGCAAAACCGTCACGTACTGCTACCAAGTGACGTTGAGCACCGATTTTAGCTGCAACCGGTACGAATTTGCTTTCCATGAAATTCATAAAGCCGCTCATAAAAAGTAATCCCCCTTGTAGAATTATAATTGCTTATATAAACCCACCCTATGTGGTTTTATACCATGATTTGTACTGCGACACTCAGGCAACCGTTTTCAGGCCGCTTAAAAAAATTATTTCTTCATGCCTAATGCTTGGTCCAGGACCGCGCTTCCGTTCATCGTACCGTAATTGATCGAGTCGATGACTTCAACCGGAGTACCTTGTGGTTCGAACACACCTTTGAGCTGAGCCAGCAGGAATCTGACTTGAGGTCCCAAAAGCACAACGTCGATACCCTTTTGCGATTTGGCTTCCGCTTCAGCAAGAGCGAAGATCTCTGCCTTTACGCCTCTTTCAGCCGCCGCTTTCTCCATCTTTACAACCAACATGCTTGTAGACATACCTGCCGAGCAAACCAACATAATTTTCATAACTGACCTCCATCTAGCCTTGTATAATGAATCCATGATTGTGATTAAAAAGAGTTGTCCGCTGCCCTCAAAGTGAAAGCGGACGAGATAATGCTATTTCAAAGCCAAGGGTTGAACACGGTCACTTGCGCCATCTTCGGGCTAGCCAATACTTATTTCTGGGCGAATTAGGTACTTGTTGAAGAGGAGCTGCCTTATCGAACTTATTGTTGAAATGACGCTTGTGCCGGATCAAACTTAAACTTTGGTGACGTGATTCTAAGTAAATCGACTGCTGGTCTTGCTATTCATGCGCGAGAACGTTTTCAAACAACTCAACCAAACTGTCGACCGCCATCACTTCATCGGCGCCATCGGCCTGAATCGTCAGTTCGTCACCGCTTGCAGTGCCTAAACTTAAGATGCCCATAATCGATTTAGCGTTGATCACTTTTGTTCCCTTTACGATCTCTACATTTGCTTCAAATTCTTTTGCCTTGCTTACAAGAAGTCCCGCAGGTCTGGCATGTAATCCTGATGCGCTTGATACTGTTACCTGTTTACTAGTCATATTGAATGACCTCCTTTACACGCTTATATAAAGCAAGACCCGTGCCAACTTTCAAATCAGCTAAAAATTTTCTTTTCATCGTCTATTTGCAGGTGTTGCGGCATAGGCGCATAAAAAAAAGAAGTGTGTAAATCGCTTACACACTTCTTTGCACACATTATTTAAATTGCACACATGCACACTTGAGTCTATTGATTGTCTTTATTTTCGATGACCATTCTGCACAAATAGGCTTGCTCGTTCGCTCCGATATAGAGATCATAGGTCTTTTCAAGCCTCGTCACTGCCTCTTGTATCACAATCATGTTATGCTGATTGTCTTTCAGATAGGCCTTCAGGTTCTCAAACGGCACCTCTTCCTCACCCTTTTTCAGCCGGTTCATCATAAAGGCCATATGCAGGATGATACCGAGTTTCACATCGGTATGAATCATGAGTTCAAGGCCTTTTTCCACCTGGTCGATCACGTGCAGGATGTCAGAAATCAGCACTCCCGCATCAAATCCTTCGATATGCTGCTCCACAGTCATCGCAACCCGGTCATAGACGTTCTCAGACTCGATGATCTTATCAAAGAGGCCGTCGGCCTTACCGGTCATAAAGTCGATGGCAGGAATAAACTCGAACCCCTGCGGATCGATCTGCACGGTCGAGATGATGCACATGATCCGATAGACTTGGGCATGCATCTTGATGGCATCGATAAAATCCTTCTTGTTCAGCACGTTCAGGGTCTTCACTTCGATATCGGTTCGGTTGCCAAGACGTTTTACGGCGATATCCTTTAGGGTTTTCGAAGCCCCTTCGCCGGTAAAGCAAGCCGTGATGATTACTTTCTTTCGGGTCATGGACGGCGGTTTTTCTTGACCGTAATCCCTGATGTCGGTCTTAAGGCTCTTGTAGATCTCGATCAGATCCCGGCCCAGAATCGCCTTTCTGCATGCCTCAAGCACAATCGGAGTACTTACCATGTCGATGCTTCTGACAGTAACACCGGTCTCCTCGACGATCATGTCAGAAAAATTAGTGAGCGAACCCATGTCGACCAAAAGCATCACGCCCATGCCGCGGTCCATCTTTTTCACTTCATCTTTTGCGATAGCGTACATGCTTTCTGCCGACATGCTAAGGGGCATATCGAGGGCTTTGGCATGCTCGGTTCCAAGCAGGCTGTTCGCCACATTCACCATCGAACTTGCAGTCGAATTACCGTGCATGATCACCAGGATGCCCACTTTCTCTTCTTCAAGAAAGGTCTCGTCAGTACGGTCGGACGCCAAGAACATGGTCAAGTAGCCGATTTCATCAAGCGGTGTCTCGATCTGCATTTCCTGGTCGATCATTTTGGCAAGCCTCATCGCGACGATAAACTCCGCCTCGTAGGTCACACGTATATAGTTGAGTTTAGGATGGTAGATCTTCACACCCTTTCTGATCCGGTCGATGCTCCCCTGAAGGTGAAGGCACAGTCCAAAGAAGATCCTTTCGTCAAATTTCTTGTTCAAAGCTTCAGAAGCGACGTTCAAAAGCATCGTGGTGAGCTTTAAAACAGGTTCATCGACAACCTTCGAGAGTTCGTCGAGATGAACGCGGTTGGAAAGTGTACCGATATACGAATGAAAATGCTCTTCAATGTCGATGTTCAAAATCTCATTGATCGCCTCATCTTCAATGCCCTGTTCCTTTAGCTTGTCCATCTTTCTTTCGATAATGTCGTAGAATATGCTATTGTCATCCGGCATGCTAAGACCGGTGGTTTCTCCTTGTTCAAGTCCAAACTTATACAGGTCGTCTGTGGGATTTAACAGCTTGTCGATATCCTCACGCCTGTCTTTCAGTTGCATCAGACCACGCTTCACATGCGTAGGCAAGTCGCCCTGGTTGATCAGGATGTAGATCTCGTCCTTTGTCTTAAACCTTAAAAAGGCCTTGGCGCAGGCAAGCTGCAAATCGCTTTTCATTTGTCCTATATTGTTGGGGCACTCATATAAGAGCAGCGAAGCCAAACTGTTCCTGTTGATGTAGATGCTTTTCTGAAGCCTCGCAGCCTCTTCCTTTAAAAAGGCTTCGATCAGATAGTAGCGTTCGACAAGTTCTCTGTCTCTTAAGGCAGGCAGCGTGATCATCATCGGAATTCGTCGCATGAAGGTTTTAAGCAGCACAGAACCTGGGTCCTCCGTGGTAGCGGCAATCAGCTGCACATCCGAGGTAATCACCGCATCTGTGTCCCCCATCCTTCTAAAGATGCCCTTATCCATAAAGGTGAACAGCATCTCCTGACCTTGCGGAGACAACCTGTGCACCTCGTCTAAAAATAGAATCCCCGTGTCCGCACGCTTCAAAAGCCCTACCCTATCCTCGCCGGCACCGGTAAAGGCGCCCTTTTTCACCCCGAAGATCTGAGACATCAAAAGCTGTGGATTGTCAGCATAGTCGGCGCAGTTAAATCTTATAAAGGGAGCGCTTGGCTCAAGCATCTTCGACTGCAGGGCGAACTCGTACATCAGCTCGGCGAACATCGATTTACCTACCCCGGTTTCTCCAAGCACCAGGGTATGCAGGCCCCTAGGAGGATAAAGAATCGCAGCCTTCGCCTGTTGCACGGCGGTAGAAAGACTCATCGTCGTCCCAACCAGTTTTTCAAACGCCCTGCCTGTCACAACCGATTCCTTTGGTTCTTCCCTGCGATTTTCAGCAAGTTTAAAGTAGACAGGCTTACCTGGGATTTTTTTAACGACACCGTCCCGTGTCAACTGATTAAGATACCTGCTCACACTCGAACGGTCAAGTCCCAAGGCTTCAGATAAGCTGGTGGCTGTCAGGCCCTTTGGGTTATCACATTCTTTTAAAGCATCCAGCAGTTTGTCCCTTGTCGTCAAATCATCACCTCCAGGTAAATTAGTTACACTTAGTATAGAATAGTTTTCGCCGGTGCGCAACGTCAGGCGCTCAGGCGGCCGATGAAAATCAGTCAAAAAAAAATTAAAAATTCACAGGGACAGAACTTGACAAATGTAAAAGTTAGGCGTATATTTGAACTAGATAAAGATATCAAGGGGGTGGATCATTTGGCTAGGAAAGCACGGATCAAAGCGTTGTACTCTACTTATTTTGTCGAACAGCGATGCCGTCATACGCAAATATTCGAATGCGACGACGAGAAAAAGACGTTTATCAAATGCCTAAAGAGCGCGCAGCAGCAATACGGTTTCTTACTCCTTGCCTACTGCCTGACAAACGACAGATATCAGCTGGTCCTTTATGACAACGGCAACGACATCACAAAAATCATGCGCACCATCAATATAGAATACGCCTTAAAAGTAGACCGTAAAGATTTCAAGCTGACCGAAAGGTTCAAATCCGAAATCCTTCATACCAACGAGGAGCTTATCGAAAAAGCAAAGTCCATGCACTGCAAGGACAACTGCAATCCTTTCAACAGCTACAGCGGCTACTGCGACAACAAAAACAAACTGATCGACGACACCATCATGATGGCGATCTTCGGCAACAACCGCGAAACCTATACGGCATTCATCAAAGACCAGCTTAGCCTGGTCGGCGACAAGGTCCTTGGGGATCCGGTGGATATCTCATGCGAAAAAAACTGCATTAAAACACTTTCAGAGGGTAAGAGTAGGTTGGAAGAACTGTTAAACGCTTATCATCTGGATTACGAGGAACTGCTTGCAGATAAGAAAAAACGCAACGATTTGATTGTTCACTTCCGAAAAGCATCGGTTTTATCTTTAAAAGAGATCGGCGAATTATTTGGTGGTATCAGCGAATCGGCAATCAGTAAAATTATCAAAAGGATGACATCAGACGATTAGTCTGATTCCTTTTTCAAACATGATTCAAGTACCGTCCCTACATGGGCAATCAGGAGGAGCAAATGAATTTATCTTTTGATGTATCAAGCTCGATTTTACCAAAAAATGATTTTGAAAAGGCCTATGACGTCGTCATCGTCGGCGCAGGACCAGCAGGGCTGACAGCCGCAGTCTATTCCAAACGCAAGGGACTGACAACACTTGTGGTCGGTGAAAAAATTGGCGGTCAGGTGATGGATACCACCTCGGTTGAAAACTATACGGGGTTCGACTACATCACCGGCGAAAACCTTGCACACGCCTTTAAGGACCACGTCAAATCACTTAAAGTACCCATCAAGGAGTTCGCTAAAGTTACCACCATCCTCAGCGAAGACAGCAAACACGTCCTGACGCTTGACGACGGCAGCACGGTAGAAGCAAAAGCTGTGATCATCGCCACAGGATCAAAACCAAGAAAACTAGGAGTACCCGGCGAAGACGAATTCTACGGCAGGGGCGTGACCTACTGCGCCATATGCGACGGTCCCCTCTTTGAAGGAAAGGACGTCATCGTGGCAGGGGGCGGCAACAGCGCCATCGAAGCGGCGATAGACCTTGCCAAAATAGCCAAAACCGTAACCGTCATCCATAGAAGCAAACTAAGGGCCGACCAGATCGTCATCGACCAGCTTGCCAAATACGACAACGTGAAAGTGATGCTCGAAACCCAGATCGAATCGGTCTACGGCGAAAGAATGCTAGGCGGCGTGAACGTCATCGACAAAGCTACCGGTCAAAAGACACAAGTCGCAGCAAACGGCATGTTTGTCGAAATCGGTTACCTGCCGAACAGCGACTGGTTAAAAGGCATCGTGACCCTTAATACACATGGCGAGGTCATCGTCGACGGCCACGGAGCAACCGACAAGCCTGGTATCTTCGCAGCAGGCGATATCACACAAGTGCCATTCAAGCAAGTCGTCATCGCAGCCGGTGAAGGCGCTCGTGCGGCACTATCGGCAAACGACTACATCAACCGATTATAAAGGCCATTTCATTAATCGCCTTTAAGCATACTACGACAACATCAACAAATGAGGATTTCCTAAGGAGGAAAACATGAGTTTATTAAATCAAGAAATTAAAGATCAACTGAAAGACCACTTTACCGTAATCAAAAAAGAAGTGAACATGCACCTGTTCGTAAACGACTGCGATTCTTGCGATGACACAAAGAGCCTGCTCGAAGACGTATCGGGCCTTAGCGATAAAATCAACCTGAACATCGCCGACCTAAAGTCAGAAGAAGCAGCCAAGTTCAGCATCAACCAGGCACCGGTCATCATGTTTACAGACGACAAGGGTGAAGACCTGCGAATCAGATTCAACGGTATCCCTGCAGGGCACGAGTTCAGCGCTTTCATCACAACACTTACAGAAGTGGGCGACGGCGGCGAAGTCTTGCCTGACGAATTAATCAGCAGAGTCAACAGCGTCGAAAAACCAGTCGACATCAAAGTGTTTGTTACCCTTTCATGCCCTCACTGCTCTGGTGCTGTGGCCAAAGCCCACAAACTTGCGCTGATGAATCCAAACATCAAGGCAGAAATGATCGAATGCGGAACCTTCCCTGAGCTTGCAGACAAATACAATGTCAGCGGAGTTCCAAAAATCGTCATCAACGAAACAAACGAATTGGTAGGAAACCAACCGATCGACATGTTCCTTGACACCATCGATAAATTATAGGCTATAAAATAAAAAGCTCGAAACCATCGGTTTCGAGCTCAGACTGGAGACAAAGTCTTCAGGATGGCAGGCTGTAGAGAAAGTTCAAGTTCAAGGAAAAAGAAAACCCTGCGGGCGCAGCGTATACAGACATACGTAAGCGTGCAGGGTTTTTGAATTGACGCAGAAATTGGACTTTGTCTACGGCCTGAGCTCGAAACCATCCGGTTTCGAGCTTTTTTCAGTCTACACGTTATTTCATCAATCCGTTGAACTGCTTGTTGTTCTTTAGTCCCATGAAAATTGCGATACCTATGATAGAAACCACCACAAACTCACCGATAGCCACAGAAACACCAATTGCGGAAAACGCCGCCCACGGTGTGTCAGGGTCCACCAAAATGATCAGCGCAGGCACATAAAGTGCGTTTAAAAGCACCGGCCAAAGCGAGGCCACAAACAGTGAAGGCAGCTTGTCGCCAAGCATCTTCCTTGTCTGCCAGATCATGAGCATCGCCACAAGCGATGCCGCAGAACCTGCAAGCGCGTCGATAATTCCAAACGGACCTACAAAATTCGCAATAAAGGTTCCTATCGTCACCGCTGGAATAAACGCCGGATTAAAGAACGCCAGAAGCACCAGGATCTCAGACACTCTAAATTGGATCTCACCGTACGCAAGACCCGCAATACCTAAAGTAAGCACTACATAAAGGGCAGCGATAAGACCGGATACCACCAATTGCTTTGTCGTAAATTTTTTCATAAAAAAAACTCCTTTCACACAAAAGCGCGCATGGAGTCTCTAAATGAAGAACAGCATAAACCTGTCCAACATGTTTTTTAAAGTGGGTCACCATGCAAACACTAATTATTCAATTATACTCGACAATTATATCAGAAAAGTCCTACTTGTAAAGCAAAAGTCGTCATCTTGTGATTGCCCGTGTTGTACAATCGGCAACCAAACGTTGGAAAATAGCGTGTTACATGGTTTTTTTGAGTTTAGTTTAACAAGTTTGGGGTATAAAATAACTAACAAAACTTCTAGGAGGTAATCTTATGAGTATGATTTTAGAAACCAAAGGCGTTGACACAAGCAGTGCTTTAGACCCAACATATACTTGCGACCTTACAAACGAAAGCTTCGAGATATCATGGTACAACTACCCTAAAAGAACCAAAAGCTTCGCCATCGTGTTCGACGATCCCGATGCGCCACGAGACTTTGTCCACATGGTCGCATATAATATCCCACTAACAAGAGATTTTATGCCAAAAGGGCTCAAACACGTGCAAAAGCTTGACGACGGAACCAGCTTCGGCATCAACGACTATAACCAACTCGGTTACGACGGACCATGCCCACCAAGCGGCACCCACCACTACAGGCTGACCGTCTACGCACTAGACATGATGACCGATTTCCCAGTCGGCCTAACCCGCGCAGAACTAAGAAGACGCATGGAAGGCCACATCGTAGACATCGGCAAAGCCACCCTCACCTACCGAAGACACTAAAAAAGCGCACAAGCGCTTTTTTTTATGCCCCTCTACGGGTAGGCTTTATGTCTACCCGCTCTACTATTTACCAAATGAAAATACGGAAAAGAGGGCTGGCACAAGGCGCAACAACTACGCGAGGGACTTTTTCCGTAGGACTTATGAAATCTAACTCGGCTCGCCCACCATATTCTTACCACTATGCCCTTTGCTAAAAGATTGAAAACTTGTCTCAGAGTCCTCCTATGTTTATTCTCAGCAGTTGATGATGCTTTGTTATTAGAGAGAATAATTAATCATTGGATTGAAAGTAGAAAGCAAAATCAAAGTAGCAAAGTTCTCAGTGTGGTTTTCAGAGGTTTATTCTCTTTAAAACCACACTGAGCGCATGTATTGCAAAGCCTCACTTGCTAACTTAAGTAGCATAATTCACCCGTCTACCTTTCAACTAGCAAACATTGTGAGACGCTGCGCTTTCTGAGGGCACTGAGATACGTTCTAAATAAATACTGAAAACGGTTTTAAGGGAGGGTAGACATAAAGCCTACCCGTACAAGGACATAAAACTCTTTGTTTGTCGTAGGGGTAGGCTTTATGTCTACCCGCTCTGCTATTTACCAAATGAAAATACGGAAAAGAGGGCTGGCACAAGGCGCAGCAACTACGCGAGTCTTACGTTCCGTAGGACTAATGAAATCTGCCTCGGCTCTCCCATCATATTTTTATCTCTTAGCCCTTTGCTAAAAGTTTGAAAACTTGTCTCAGTGTGGTTTTCAGAGTGGGTAGACATAAAGCCTACCCGTACAGGATATAAACTTAGCTATATGATTGTGTTAGACTGCTTCTGATTCCTACTAGAGCAAAACAAATGGCTACCCATTCAAATCCGATGCTAATGTCTTTTATCACGATAAGCAAAAGCATACTTGCAAAACCTGCAAGTACCGATCCGAACGCATCCGATTTTACAGCCTGTAAATTTGTCAACTCTTTGCCGGCACTAAAATAGCCAACCATGAGCAAGACCTGTATAACAGGCACTAATAAAGCAAAACGGTATACAAATTGCCAGTAACCCCACACTAAATTTTGCGACTCTACATTTTTACCTAGTATTTCTAAGGCCCAGTACTTAATCGAATCAAGAATCGCGTGAATACTGGTTGGATCGGCAGGGTAAAAGGTCCTGTCCAGATAGCTTGTATTTCCAATCTGCACATAAACGATAACCAATAGATAAAGGGTGCCACTACAAGCGATAAGAAGTCCTAAGATTTTCAAACCATGCTTAAAAAACCATGGTTTCCATTCGATAACCCTGTTCCAAAGCGACCAGTTCTCCACAAAAATAGTAAATCCCTTTAAGGCCAACCGGTAGATCATCACCACTAAGGATAATGCAAATAGAATTAGAACACTGTTAAAGGCAACCCTTAACCTTTGTAATAGCCAGGATTTTGTAATGGAAGTATATAAAGAGTCCCTGACTTGGTACTTACTTAAAAGAGGAACAAAGACCCTTCCTTGATAGTCGAGATTTTCACTTGTAGCAATGGCACCAGAATAAAAGACCTGCCCATCACCATATAATTCTTCTACCTCAAGCACCCAGTGATCATTTGAAAGAAACGACTTCATAGTGCCCGCAGCATCTGCAACACCCACAATTCGCTTCGCGTTTTCACCGTATCCAACCTCTAGTCCAACAACATCCAAATGCCCAAAAGCCTCACTAGCAAAAGAAGAACTGACCACAAGTCCCTTTTGAATCATATCATTCGTTTGTAAGACCCCTTTTAAGACTTTAAACTCCGAAGTATCTAAATAATCCGTCACAAAAATATGATCATATTTAACAAGGTCCCGCCCCTTATAAAGCACTTGCTTCTCACTTCTTAACCAGGTAATATCAATTCCTTCAGGCACACTTGGTATCCATTCCTGAACATTGAGTTTAAAAAACCCATTGGTATCAATTTCACTATAAAGAACATCGACCACTTTTGAAGCTTCTATTTTGGTACTATAGTTTTTTGTCATTAACAGAATCAAAAGCATTACAGCAAGTAAGACTGCCCTTAATGCGCTTTTCTTATTTATCTTCAACATAAACGATATCACCAGCCTTAAGCATACGAGAAGAAAAGCTCACAATTTTTGTACCAGCCATGATCGATTCCTCAACTAAAACATTTGATGTACCTGTGTTTGTTACCGTAACAGTCATTTCCTTAACAACATTTCTTTTACCAAAGACGCCTTCTTCCTCACTGATGATATACAGGGTTTGTTTATCTGTTGCCGAAGGATTTAAAGAAGCTTTTGGAATCAAGGTTCCCGAACCAATACGTTTAATCATATTGAAGCTTAACTTTTCTCCTATTGAAAACATGCCTTCTGTAATTTCAAAAGTTAAGACCTCGATATCACTTCTTTGGGGGCTAGGTTCCTTACTTATCAACTTACACTCCGTAGTATCAAAAGCTGTTGCCCGTTTCACCTGTGCTTTATCACCAAGTGATAAACGACTTGCATATTCTGAATCCATTTCAATAGCCACACTAAAACCTTCTGTCGTATTTTGAAGCGACATCACCTCTTGATGTATACTTACAAAATCACCTTCCACAATTGTCACATCCTGTACTTGTAAGTTACTGCTAGCAACAAGTGTGCAAGCATTTAATCTATCCTCTACTAAATCAATTTCTCTATCAATAGTGGCAAGTTCACTCGAATACTGGGCAACCGTTGACAAAAGCCCATTTGCTGCAAGTTTTTTATCTGTAGCCGCAGTTAACTTGGCCTGATACTCCGCTTTTGCAATCACACCCGACTCATAAAGGGTTTTTGCCACTGCAAGCGCTTCACTTTGATCTGATTTTTCAATGTTTGCCTTTTCTTGATTCACTAAAGCAAGTTGAGTACTCACAGCCTTTTTATTCAGTTCAAGCCCTGCCAGTTGTTCACGAAGGCTAGCATCATCAAAAATGACCAGAACATCACCCGCTTTAACCCTATCGCCCTTCTTAACCAGCACTTCTTTTACACTAGCAGAAACATTCGCTAAAACTCGCTCAACATTAACACTTTCAACCTCAACCGTACTAAACCATTCAATAGAAAGTGCATCATCATAAACACTTGTCACCTCTACTACAGGTAGGGATAAATGATAAAATGTTTTGCTAAAAAAAGTGAGTAACAACATCGTTATAGCAAATATCCTAAAAATCTTCCACCACACACTTTGATTCTTTTCCACAGCTTTATCCCCCTATTTAATCGCAGACTGAGAAATACCGTCTATCAAATACTTTTCACCTAAACCAAATACAATCAGTACTGGCACCATATAAATCAAACTCGATGCAAAGGCGACACCCATTTGATTGTCATTAATAAATGACAAGAATACCGAAAGTGGGTACTGAGTCACTTCTTTCATAAGTACCAGTGGTTGTTCTACCATGTTCCAGTAATCGATAAAAATAAGCATTCCAAGGGCTAAAATACCGTTCCTTGCAAGGGGAACCACAATTTTAAAAAACACCTGTAATTGACTGCAGCCATCAACACTTGCTTGTTCAAACAATTCATTTGGAATCTGCTTAACAAACTGGGTCATTAAAAACACGCCAAAAGCACTGAAAACACCAGGTAATATCAAAGCCCCCTTCGTATTAATCAGTCCCAAATAATCCATCACTAAATAGTTGGGAACAAGCGTAACCTGAAAGGGCATTACCATCAAGATTAAATACACTAAAAACAAAAGATTCTTGCCCTTAAACTTGAACTTAGCAAAGGCATAACCAGCCATTGTCGCAACCAGTAACTGTCCAAATAGAATTGGCAAAACAACAAAAACAGAATTCCAAAAAAGTTTTAAATAAAGAGGTTCTTTCACAAGCACCGTATAAAATTGATTGATCGAAAACATTTCCGGTATCAATTTAAATCCAAAAAAAGTTCCTTCACTACCACCACTACTCAAAGGATAGGCTTCATTAATAGCATCCGCTGTCATAAATGCATTCGTAATCGTAACAAAGAGTGGCAGAACAAAAAATACCAGCAGAATCATTAATGTAATAGATAACTTTTTCTTGTCCCTCATTATTCCACCTCGAATAACTTACGTTGCACATGCATCATCACAGCCATCATCACAATAATAATGATCGAAAACAAAATACTTGCAGTAATTAATTTAGTGTATTCCAGTTTATCAAACATATTATTTAGGTAGTGTTGTATCATATAAATCTTGTCGTGAGGATACTGGCCAAACAGTAAGTAGTTCACCTTAAAAATCTTAAAGGTATTAATAAGGCTAATCACCACAACAAAGAAGGTTGTCGGCAACAAGTAAAAAAAAGTGATATTCCAAAACACTTGGACTTTACCCGCACCATCAATATGGGCTGCTTCATAATAATCCTTAGGAATTGACTTTAAGCCCGCAAGAAATAAGATCATATTGTAGCCAATATTCTTCCAAATAAAAATAACCGTAATCACTAAAAGTGATAAGTTCGAATTAAAAAATTTCAGCGGATCAACACCAAACTTATCCAAAATTCCATTAATGAGTCCCCTGTAATTAAACATGATTTCAAAGAACAAAATAATAGAAGCTGTGGGAATCACCAGTGGCATAATAAAACCACTCTTCACTTGTTCCCCATATGTAATTGGTTTATTAAGCTTTAAAGCAAGTAACAAAGAAAGTAAAATGATTGCAGGTCCAGAAACCACCGAAAAAAGCAGGGTATTCTGCATAGCAAGTTGAAAGGCACCATTACCAAGTAAAGAGCTGTAATTTGCTAGCCCGACAAATTCAGGATTTTTTAACCCCGAAAAAAAAGACATATAAATCATAAAGACATATGGAATTAAGTAAAAAACACTAACCCCAACAAAACTAGGCAGCAAAAACATCCACCCCGTAAGTTTTTTTCTAAACATTTTACCCCCTCTAAATCATTTGTTTTCAAGTTGATAAAGGTTGATTTTATTGATTATTTCCTCTGCAGTTGATTTAGCTTCTAGGTTATTAAGTAGCATTCTATTCACTTCCTCATGCACGAGTTTATTAATTCCGGTTTCGAAATAGAAAGTATTTTGTTTTTTAAACATTTGCCAGTAGGTATTATAGTCCTCTACAGTCACCCAAAGAGTTGGATAGGCCTTAATATCTGCAAGGACAGCTTTGTCTCGTTCTTTATCCGCTGACAATGTTCTTAATTCACCAAAAGAAAAATCATCATAGGGTGCATATTTAAGATAGTGATTAGTAAAACTAACCGCTAGCTCTTTTAGCACACTGCGTTTGCTTATACTTATGTAGTCACCATACTTATAGGTGACCTTGCTTTTTTCACCATACATTCTTCCTACAGGGTCATGTTCATCATTATTATTCAAATCAAGTCCGCTACCAATTCCTATCCAATTATTTAAATGTGTTGGTAGCGCTACATTTGTATACAATTCTCTTACTAAATTCGGATTATCATAAACTCTTTCAACATCTTCATAATATTTGTAAACATCAGGTGAAAAAATATACTTTAGCTGTTCAAGACATAAAAATAACGCCTCTTTATCATTAACTAAGTAAGACAAATCAGAGATGAGGAAATCATTGATAATTACCCTTTTTATACTTGGCATTTCTCCTATAGCAGAATTGATAGCAGCTGTAAATTTAGAATCGCCACCTAAAAACACATGAAACTCTGGATGTTCCAACTTAAATGCTTTAATATAATCGACAAACTCATTTAGTGGTAAAGGTTCTTTTAATCTATCCTTTTTTTCTAGCTGGGTAGAATTAAAAAAAGTAATAGGCGAAGCCATATTCATAATGAAATAAGGATTCTCTGAATCATAAAACTCAGTGTGAATATTTTCTAGCAAACCAGTATCAGATAAATCATGTAAATAACCCTTTGAAGCTAAAAATGGAATATCAAGTTGTGGTCCACATATGATGATATCTGGTTCGGTTCCAGTTAAAAAGCTGTTGTATAATCTGCTCTTAAACGTTTCAAAATCAAGACCTTCATATTTTTCAAGCACAACTTCAACCTCTGGGTCCATTTCATTAATAAAATCCTGAACAAAGTTATCCAGTTGATATCCTTGACCCTGATAATAAGCAATCATAAATACATTTGGATCCCGTTCTGCAAGTGGTATAGCTTCTCCTTGCGCGGAACAACCTGCCATCACACAGATTGTAAGTAGTAGAATAAATAGTTTTTTCATAAGCTCCCCCATTCTTATAGGCCAGATGTATTCTGTTCCAACAGTTTGTTTTTTTGCTAAAGTTATTGGTTTTCTTTTTCGTAAAGTGCTACTTTATTCAGAATTTCTGTTGTGACCATTTGTGGATCTCGCTTTTCATCGAGCATTTGATTGATCTGTTCATGTACAAGTTTATTGACGGTTGTTTCAAAGTAAAATGCATTTTGCTTCTGAAAAAGTTCCCAATCTGTCCGATAATCCTCCAGTGCCACATTCATATTTGGGTTCATCTTAATATTTGCCTGTATTACCTCTTGCCTACCTTTTTCAGCTGCTAAAAGCCAATACTGATCCACTGAATAATCATCAAATGGACCTACTTTCATATAGTGATTCATAAAACTTTCTGCAATTTGTGGAAGTAATGTTTGATTGCTCATTATGATGTAATCCCCATACTTATATGAAGTACCCGAATAACTTCCATGAGGTCTTGCTAGCGGATAATAATTGTAATTGCCGGTATTATCAAAGAACTTTCCAATAGCGATATCCGAGTAAATCGTGGTGTTGATTCCGACATTGTTATACGCATTTCCAATCACCTCAGGATTGTTATATATCTGTTCTATTCCAACTTGATACTTGTAATTTTCTGGTGAGAACAAAGTTTTTAGCTTAGTTAATCTATCTGTTAGTTCTGTGGTGTTATCGAGTAAGTAAGGTAAATCCGAAATAAATAGGTCGTTAATCAGCAGTTTTTTAATACTTGGAACTTCGGATACCGTTAAATAATTTGTTGCTGTAAATTCTGAATCACCACCTAACAAAACATGCCAATCAGGGTACTTTTCTTTGAATGCTGTGGCGTATGCGAAAAACTCATCGACATTCAGAGCCTGATCAATCCTATCCTGCTCATCTATTCCTGTTGAGTTGAACAAGAGTGCAGTTACAGCACTATTCATAACAAAATACGGGTTCTCAGCGTCAAAAAATTCAGGACTCACGTTATCAAAAATACTTGTAGCAGACAAATCTTTTAGATACCCCTTCGATGCTAAAAAAGGAATATCCAGCTGCGGTCCACAAATAATTACATCCGGCTCTGTGCCAGTTAAAAAACTGTTATATAATCTATCTTTAAACGTTTCAAAATCGTGGCCTTCATACGTCTCGAGTACCACCTCAACCTCTGGGTCCATTTCATTAATAAAATCCTGCACAAAGTTATCCAATTGATATCCTTGACCCTGATAATAGCCGATCTTAAATACATTCGGATCTCGTTCTGCAAGTGCAATCGCCTCTCCATTTGCTGAGCACCCCGCCATCACACAGATTGCCAACATTAATAACAATACTCTTTTCATAGCTCCTCCTCGAATTCCTATCATTTAATCATAAAACAATCAATCAACTATCATAACCCGGTTTAAATCGGGCTAAGTTCTCAGTAAGGTTTTAAGAGGTTTATTACTCTCTAAAACCACACTGAGCGTACGTATTGCAAAGCTCTAATTACTAACTTAAGTAGCATGATTCACCCATCCACATTTCAATCTGCAAACCACTTGAGACGTTTCACTTTCTGAGGGCACCGAGACACGTTTTGAGTGAATACTGAAAACGGTTTTAAGGGCGGGTAGACATAAAGCCTACCCCTACAAGGACATAAAACTCTTTGTTTGTCGTAGGGGTAGGCTTTATGTCTACCCGCTTTACTATTTACCAAATGAAAATACGGAAAAGAGGGCTGGAACAAAGCGCAGCGACTACGCGAGGTTTTGATTTTGGTTTAGTGTAAAGAATTTTCTGATAATTCAATTGTAATAAAAAAACACCCTTTCAGGTGTTAAAGAATGTTAATATAGTCATTTGATGTATGTAGTTTTGGTAACTTTTAGGTGTTCTGGGCTAATCCTATATTTTTTGGCTTTAGAATCAGTAGCATCAGGAACACATAATCGTCACACATTCGGGGTATACACTAAACCTAAGGAAGGTGAGCTTATGATGATATTTGGATGGTTGATTCTTGGCGGGGTGATTTATTACGCCAATATCAAAACGCAGAGCAAGCCGAGGAAGGACAAATCGGTGATGGAACTTCTCGATTATAGGTATGCCAAGGGCGAAATGGATGAGGATACGTATTTGAGGATGAAACGTAATATTGAAGAAGATGGTGAGTGGTAAATAGCGAAAAAGGGAAGACATGACATCTTCCCTTTTTATGAATTTTTGCTTAATGATACTTGGTTTTCATCAAGTGATTGTTTTGTATCTAGTTGCTTTTCCTTGCCCTAGTTTTATGATTAATCGCTGCTCGTATAGACTGTTTAGCAGTGATGTCGCTTTTGTTTTTCCTACATTCAAGTAAGCTTCTATTTGTAGGCGGCTAACTCCAGGATTTGTTTGAACGAACGCCAGAAGCTTTTCCTCCTCTGGTTTTAGTGATGCTATATGATAAATCGATGACTCTTCTTTGCTTGTTAAATTGCCATGAATCACAAACGGCAGTACCACTTTAACTGAATTGTCCATTGCAATTAAATCCGGTTTTGAGTGCGAATCCATATAAGCCCCTTTGATTCTTCTGATACCTGTACCCATTTTTTCGATATAGCCTAATCGATAGAACAAGTCTGCTAGAATTCTATTTCTTTGATTGGAAAAAACCCCTGATACAAACTCACTTTCAGAAATACCTGTTGGCAATGATCCAATAGATACAATTTCGATGCGATTAGTAAAGAACTCTATACGATTGTTACCGACTCTATTGTAATTTCTGTGAATGATTGCATTTGCCAGCGCTTCTCTAAAAGCGATTAAAGGTACGTCTTCGTAACTTTCTCTTCTTTCTTTTTTGATGATGTCCCTTTTATTGATGTGCTTATGATAAAAACGCATAGCCTGATGATAGTGTTCTAGGATCGAAACACCTTTAAGTTGGACACGGTCAACGATTTCTTGAAGTGAATCATCTTTGTAGCAAATTAGATCTAGTCCGATTGTAAGCACACTGTTTTTATCGGCCATCAGTGCTGCAGCATTGGTATAGTAGTCATGATGAATCAAATTAAATGATTTTAGAACATTGTCGTCCAAGTTCGATAACATGACCGCCTCTTGAAGTTCTTGTTCTAGCAACCTAAAAGTAAGGTTCTTATCAGGATAGGGCAGTTCTTCAAATGATTTATTCTTTCCTGCTAAAATGAGTTCCTCGTAAGTCAATTTATCTACTTCAACAGAAGATGTGTCTCGTCTTTGATAAGCCTTCTTTTCATACGTATAGGGTGTATGTTCACCTTTATGAACAGTAATGTTTATAAGTTCGACATTCTCAATTGCGATTGTTCTTATCTCATAGTAGGGTCTTGGTTTAATTGCATCGTTGATTGCGTTTTCGATGGTTAGTCTCAGCGACTCGACTTGCTGCACACCAATAAGAGCACCACTATTTGATACACCAATAAGGATTGTTCCAGTATGATAATTCGCAAATGCGGATACTGTTTTTAGTAGTGTTTTACTATACTTTTCTTTTATTTCAAAGTACTTATTTTCACCTTCAGCGATCTGGACTATTAGGGAACTCATCTGCAATTCCGCCCTTCTTTCGACCTTGTTCGAATACAAATACGACCTTACGACTTTTTTCTTAGCATATCATTTGAAATACGCGACGTCAACTAATCCGAATAGGCGATTAATAATAAATACGACCTTTTACGACCGCGGTCTTAAGATCGTAAATTTGAATGAATCTAAACAGTCAAAACGCGTAAGTCACCATTTAAACAATGTAAATGATGACTTACGCGTTTTACTTTTTAGTGCGATTTTATAGATAAACCCGTTGGTTCAATCGTTTTTACAAAGAGCTGTTTGACTAATTTAAATGAGAGCACAGGGGCTGTTACCCTAGCCATTTTAGAGACGTACACCGTCACACCGTCAACATCGAACTCATTATAAAGGTCGGTATTCTTTGGTGCCTTATACGTAAGCTGCGTCGATTCGATGGTATCGCAACACCCGCCACCCGTGATCAAGATATCCAGCCTCAATATATTGACGTTCTTTTTACTTAAATGGTCCACTACTTCTTCTGCCAGTTTTACACGATAGCTTTGTGCCATGTTTTATCACCTCTTACTCAGAATATGCCTTATGGCGCTATCTTGCAAGGTGTCTGACAAATTGTCCGATTAGATCTTACCCACAGCTTCGGGATGCCCCTTTGCCGACAAGGCTTCTATCTCAAGCACCAACACGGCAGTACGCTTGGTTGCCTTATCAAGGTCTTCCTGCGCCATTCGTTCAGTGACCTTGTAGTGTTCAAGCATGGCAATCAGAAGGTCGCGTCTTTCCTGGATGTCTTCAACTAGGCTTACCTTGCCAAATGCCATGGCACTCGCATAATTGGTCGTAAGGTTTGGCAGATCCACATCACTAGCATGTACCACTGTGAAACAGGCTTTGTTTTGGTGCTTTATAGCATCTATCTTTTGCCCAAGGAGCGCGCCGTGCATGATGAGCTTGTTTTCCTTAAAGCCGTAATTGATAGGTACCCCGTAAGGTGTTCCGTCTGGCAGCACCAGCGATAAGATTCCATAGTTGTTCTTCTTCAATATGGTCGTCGCTTGTTCTTGTGTCAGCTGTCTATCGTGCCTTCGCATGTTTTTCATCGTGGCTCCTCCGTTTTCTTTTCCCCATTATATCGCCTGATCACTGGAGTTGTAAACAGCTTCTCGCTACATGACACTCCTAAAAATATTGAGCATTGGTGAATAGAGCGCAATCGCATTATTGTAGACTACCGCTATGATTAGCGCACTGACAAGTGCCGTTGGCCAAGGGCCTATGGACGTCTTTGCAATTTCGAGCAGTCTCGCAACAAGTCCACCTACTACGACGCAGGCGATAAAGAGTAGGACTAGCGCGACCGGGCTACTCATCCAGGCAGGCATTAATGGTAAGTCGCCTGCCTTTGACACGATATTTGTCATAAACAGTCCGAACAATGCACTTATAAAAATGAGGTAATAGAGAACCAATTTGGATTTACGGTTTTTACCTTCATCCTTTTTATCAAGCTTATTTAACAGCGCCATGAGTGCTGCGCCAAGTATCAGTATTGGAACAATTGTAATCATGCTGGACATCACCGAACTGATGACAACGACATAGGCGCTTGTCGCGTAGGTATCCTTCGTAGTTTCCTTGATCAAAAATTCTTCACGTGTTGATGTCAATTTCAGCACTTTGCCTTCCGACTCTATCGATATCCACATCAGATCCTCATAGCCGTCTTTTTCGAATAGCATCGGTTTATTGGGGAGTGTCTTTTCACGTGTCATACGCTTACTCCAGTCAATATCGGCCTCTACATCCCACCCAAAATAGTCGAGGCCTGTACCCGTTGGAACCGGCATGATCATTGAGGAGTCATTCATAAGTTGTCCACCAGTTATTAACCACCATTCATCCTTAATGCCTTTGACGCTTGTCTGATGGTCGTCTATACCAAGCACCGAGTAAGTGATGCGTTGTTTTTGACCTACTTTATCTTTTGCCATAAAGAGCGCCGTGTAAGAGCCATCCCTTTCTACAAAATCAACTACAGCCTGCAACTGCCTTTTTTCGGGATTCTCGATCACTGTTTCATGAACATCGCCATCTGCTAACGAGTAAGTCAAATGCTTATTTGTGAACGATCCATCACCTAGTGTGTAGACGATCGCTATTTCATCTTCAGATTCAACCGCTCTCAAATCAGTCACCTTCTCAGCAGGTGTGCGGTAGACTTCTTGACCTTCATGTAGGACGATAAGCTCTGATTCAGTGCTCATGACAAGTGATCGTCCATCAGCTGTAAAACGCTTGATTTCCTCGCCCATCACCTTTTCACCTTTAACCGATGCCTTTTTCACATCTATCAGCAGTTGAGTGACTGTTTCACTCCCGTACAAGTAAAGTTCCAATGTGTCCTTTTGCAAGGATCCGACTTCAAAGTTCCAAACACTTTTGACAGCATGAGCCACACTGCTGGAGCTTGTCACTTCACCTTCTGGACTGATTGACTTTAAATCGATCGCTCCGTTTGCAAGATAAACCGCTAAGTAACCCTCTTCAGCGGGCAGCACTTCAAGCGGTGTGAATGGTTTAAGGCTTTTATCAGGATAGGTCGTGACCTCTCGTGAGTATCCCCAACTACTAGATGGCGGACTGTTCAAAAATCGTGTGACATGAACAATTGGATAAGCAAACAAGGATAATAAGATAATGACTGCCAGTATTCTTTTCATGTGGATCCCCCTATGTCTCTCTTTTAATAGATTTTATAATGCAACTATAGCAAAATCTGCAAACATTGCAGCAATTTTGGAATGAAACTGACTCATTGAGCATGAAAGTGTAGTTTTTTTGAGGTTCAATTAAGCCATTGTTACTCGATAAGTGAACATAATGCTTCATTTTGCATGCAATCGACAGTGTAACCTATGTTACAGATAATCGTTATCAATTCTGGGTATAATGACACCATAGAAAACAACTTGAAAGGAGAATTAATGATGAAAGATCAAGATAAGAAGATGTTCAAAGAAGAAATAGGTTGGGTTCCACCAGGCGTAAAGCTAGCAGAACACTTTGGCGAAGCCTTTCAGAACAGACTTGCGGACTACCACCACGAAATATGGGGCGAGTCTGATATCCCCTTAAAGTACAGGTACCTCATGGCCCTTGCAACCGCCATCGCAACAGGACACGAAAAACGAAGCGTACTCGAATTAAGAAAAGCGATCAACGCAGGAGCGACCAAAGCCGAAGTGATCGACACCCTAAAGCAACAAGTCTGGATGTTCGGGTCACCCACATTGGTATCGATCGCTCCGCTATTTGAAATGATTGAGAAGAGTTATGAGTAATAAAGGGTAGTTATTTGGGAGGGTAGACATAAAGTCTACCCGTGTTTAACATTTACCAATCGCCTCAAAAACCTACCGACCTTCATAAAAGTTCTCAGTGTGGTTTTCAGAGAGTTTTTGTCTCTTTGAAACCACACTGAGAACTTTTTATGCCTTTATTTGCCTATTATAATCTACTTGAATTTTATAGCTGTAGATAATGTAGATGGTGATTAGTACTGGTAGTGCGTACATGAAGATCGCTCTTAGTAGTGCGAATGGTGTTTCAAAAAGGAATGCGGACCAGAAGCTACTGCCTGTTTTGTCCCAAATTCCCGGTGTCAAGTATAATTCGCTAGGATGTAGCAGTGTCGAGATCGAAAACCAACTTTGAGTAAGTAGAACACTAAAGTTGACTAGAAGTACTGCCATGGACTGTCTTAATTGACTCCGCATCCTTTTTACCCTTGCTGCTTGTGAGGCTTCATCTGAAAAGATGTCTTCCTCGGCATTTGGATTCTCATGAATAAAATACTGAGCTCCAGAGCGCCTGCTGCCTGCGATATGCTTCCATCCAAAATCCTCGAATAGACTTACATACGCTTCAAAGTCCTCTTTTTTAGAAAAAACCCGATAGTCCATTTTAAGAGTTTCAATTTGAGTATCTTGCTTTTTAAAGGTATAACCGAATCCGATCTTATCGATCAGCCATCCGCTTTTTGCCATTTCATTGATCCATGCTTCTTCTTTCAAATTGTTGATAAAGAGTTTATATACTTTCATTAGGTTTTCCTCCTAAATTTTCTTCTGAAACCTGTAGCATATGTTTCATCCGATCCATATCGAGTGAGAGTATCTCTGATCCAAGACTTGTCCGCTTATACACTTTCCTTCGTTTGTCCTCGCTTGGTGCGGGTTCGATAAACTTTAACTTCAATAGATTTTCAACTGCTCCATAAAGGGTACCAGCTGCCATTCGCACGTCACCCTTGGATAATTCCTCCACCCGCTGCATGATCAGATAGCCATGCATCGGTTCTTTCAGTGCCAACAGAATATAAAAAACGGTCTCTGTCAGTGGTAGGTTTTTATTTCGCTTCATTTGAACCTCCTATTACTTAGTTCAACTATGTCGTTCAACTGTATAGTTGTAGTACATATAGTTCTACTGTATATGTCAACTGTATATTTTGTTTTTTTTGCGGTTAGTGATGGTTGGCGATAAGAAATAGTGCTTGATTGTTGGATTTGAGATAGATGACGAAAGTAATAAATACTTGATGGGAGAGTAGACATAAAGCCTACCCGTACAGGTAATGGAGCATAGCCGTACAGGGCAAAATCTCTATGCATTTCACCTTACTCTTCTGTTGTAGGGGTAGGCTTCATGTCTACCCGTGTTTAGCTTGAAGGACAAATACCTTTATAAAGGGCAAGCGTGAGGCGAATACTATTTAAATCAAAAACCGCGTAGATATAAAGCTTCTCTTGCGGGGATCACAAGGGTGCTTTATCTCTACCCGGTTTATTAGGGGTGCTGGCATAAGGCCAGCGGTTTCTGCTTATTCAGTTATTAAGATGCCTTTTCACTGTTAAGTGAGACTGTGCTTGATTTTTTCGCTACGCTTAGGTGCTTTCTATCGTAGTTGTTATAGATTGCAAATGCAGCGACTGTGAAGAACACAGGACCTGCGATACTCCAGATTGTCGATGAAAGGTTGCCTTCCATCGCTGGCTGGATGATGGTGAAGAAGTTTGCAAAACCTACGACTACCGCCACCACAGC
The DNA here is from genome assembly GCF_004125825.1 of Fusibacter sp. A1. NCBI lineage: Bacteria > Bacillati > Bacillota > Clostridia > Eubacteriales > Fusibacteraceae > Fusibacter > Fusibacter sp. A1. The sequence continues at coordinate 206,741 of NZ_QQWI01000003.1, forward strand.
ACCGAAGATCACACCGCTGTTTACTGTCTTGAACACGACAAATGGCTTGTGGATGTCTTGCTTCTTTTTAAATCCGATGAATGCGATAGCGATAAACACATATGGTAGCGTCATTGCAACGTTGGTCATCAGTACCAGCTTATTGAAGAACTCCTTAGCCGAGTCGCCGCCGAAAGATACAAGAAGCATCATCACGATAACGATCGCACCTTGAATCCACATTGCGTTTTTAGGGATTCCGTCTTTGACTTCACCCATTTTACCAGGCCATAGCTCTTTTGGAGTTCCTTCGATCATTTGTTTGAGCGGTGCGTAAGTCAGTGTGAAGAACGCGCCAGTTAGGGCAAGCAGCATTGAGATGCCGACGTATCTGCCCATCCAGTTGCCCATCGAAACCGCTACCGCTTCAGATACGCCAAAGGTATGACCCATCTGGTAGCCTAAGTTGTTCATGATCAGGTAGGTTACATTACCCATTGTCACATTGTCAGCCATCAACACATCTGTAAAGTTGGTGAACATGCCTACAAAGAAGATACCAAGCGCGTAGCCGACCGAAATCACTACTGCAGAGATCGCGATTCCCTTAGGGAACGTCTTTTCAGGATTTTCAGTCTTGTCTACAAGTCCGCCTGCTACTTCTGTTCCACCGAAAGCGAAGATCGCATAAACGAGGAAGCCTAGTACGGCGAAGATGTTTTGGAACCCGCCGTTAGGCGATCCGATAAAGTCGCTTGCAGATGTGATAGGTTGAGCGAGTGTGAACCCGTTACCTACAAACACCACCAACGCTCCGACGATCAACACAACATTAAGCAGTGCGACTGCAACCCCACCTACCGAAGTGATCTTTTTGATCATGCCGATACCGTTGGTCGAGATATAAGTGACTACTGCGATCCACGCCACACCCAATAGTCCCAGTGTTTGAGTCGACGATAGTCCAAACAGCGACCAGCCCGATGTCAAGTCCGTACCGAATACCGCTGTAGACATAACGATCCAGACCGCGGAACCGACGTTTACCATCCAGATGATATAAGACGCATACCACATGAATGTTCCGATAAATGCGAACTTAGGCGAAATGGAACGTGACATCCACGAATAGATACCGCCCTTTTCATCCTTGAACGCCGCACCGAACTCGGCCATCATAAATGCGAAAGGCACAAAGAAAGTGATTGCTGCAAAAACATACCAAGGAATAGCAGCATAACCCATTAAGTAAAACGAACGTGGCATGTTGGCAAAACCAAATACCGATGTGAAGATCATAAGTACAAGTGATACCAGCGTTAATTTGCCGGCATTATTTTTTGTTGACATATTCTGTCCTCCTAGATGTATAAATTCGATTTCATTATGGCACCTAAAGGGCTATATCTCAACGGTTTTGACGATTGAAGAAAAATTCTGATTGTCGAACATTTCAAAAAAAATCATAACTGTAACAGTTGTCATTTGTGTGTAACAAGTTTCAAAACATAGCAGTTTCAAATGGTATACATAAATACAGTTATGTGAAAAACACATTATCAGAAAACGTTTTCACAAGGTAGGTACTTCATTTGATACAAATTTGTCAAACGGATTACACCGGCTTAACAGATATATCGTTGGTATATTTGAGGGATGGAGAGGTTTTTCTTGAAAACCACACGGAGACATGTTTTGTATAAATGCAAAACTAAGTTTTAAGAGAGGGTAGGCATAAAGCCTACCCGTACAAGACAAAACCTCTATGATTTTTAAAGCAAATTCGTTTAGGGGGATGGCACAAGGCGCAGAGACTACGCGAGTTTTTTCTATGTGGTGTAGGCTTTGATTTGTTGCCAGCGGCCTTTTTTGAAGTATAGGCTGATGATTAGGGCTTCTATGACTACGGATAGGCTGATTGCGAGCCAGATGCCGCTTATGCCCATGGGGGTTTTATAGGCCAGTATGTAGGCTAGTGGCAGTTTGAGCGCGACATTTGCGACCATGCTTGCGACCATGGGTTCTCTTGTGGCTCCTGCGCCTTTGAAGATGCCTCCGAAGATCATCGGGAAGATGACAAAAATCACTCCAGGGTATACCCACCTCAGGTAGGTGACTCCGTTTAAGATGATACCGGGATCGTTTCTGAAAAACCTGAAGATGCCTTCTGCAAGCAGTAGGTAGGGGATGGCAAAGAGCAGCATGTTGATGCCTGCAACTAAAAACGATTCTTTCATCAGCCTCTTCACCGCATCGGCGTCGCCTTTTCCAAGGGATTGCCCTGTCATGATGCTGATCGACATGGATAAGCCCACAAGGATGATGAAGGTGTAGTTGAACAGCTGTCCGCCTATTCCAAACGCGGCTGTTGCCGGTGGTCCACCGATATTGAGCACCATTCTGAACATCATCATGCCTGTGATGGGTCTTGCGACGGCTTGAAGCAGATCCCATGATCCTATTTTGAAGATATCGTAAAGCGCCTTTACCTTAAAGGTGGCACTGGTTAAAAATTCGCTGATTTTTCCGCCGTATAGCCGCTTGATAATGATCGAGTAAATGACGATGCAGGCGATCAGATTGGCGATGACCGTTGCAAGAGCGGCGCCCATGATCCCCATATCAAAGGTGAAGATCAAGAGCGGGTCAAGTACCATGTTGAGTACATTGGCACCCCCAAAGACAATCAACGGTGTCATGGTATCTCCAAGAGCCTGAACGATACTTCTGCCGTTCGAGCTGACAAAGAAGACCACATATCCCCCAAAAAGCACATTCAGATACGCGCTGATCAGGTTGAGCGTGACAGGGTTCGGATTGTATAAGAAAGTGATGATGCCGGTCTGATAGGTTTTAAGCACAAGTCCCAGTCCTAGTCCTAAAATGACCGACAGGATGCTGGTAAGGCTGCCGAAGGCCTTGATCGTTTGCGTGTCCTCAGCGCCTTTGGCCCTAGCGATGATCGCCATCGTCGCCGATGTGACAAGCACCGTGATTGAGATCATCGTCCAAAACGCAGATCCACCAAGGGATGCTGCGGCGGCTTCTTCTGTTCCTAGTTTTGCTACAAAGTATAAGTCGACCATTGAAAACAATGACTGCATCAGCATGCCGATCATGATCGGCGTCGACAGTTTAAAAAGCTTGATAAAGTCCGATTTGAAAAAACGTTTCATGGTTACCCCTTTAAACGGTCGATGTCGCCGCAGCGTTCGATGCCTGCATATTCCGATGTGCCCTTGTAAACGAGCTCGCTGTCTTTGTATACCTCAAGACTGACAAGACCGTTGAGGTCTTCTTTCATTTTTCTAGTCATGTTTCCTAGGCTCGGTGCGACAAGGTCGATCGGCGTCCGCTGCTGGGCGGTGATGACGATATGGTATTTCCCTTTTGCGACTGCTAGGATGATCTTGTCGTCGTCCTCTTCAAGTGAGTAATGCGAATTCCTATAGGTTCCCAGACCGATTCGAGTCTCTCCCAGCCATACATAACCCAGGTGGCCGTTGAAGGCCTTGCCTATCCAGGGAATGTTCGCAACAGAAAACATCAGATGCACATTTTCCTCTTCAAAAGCACCGGCTTCCAACCATATCCATTCACGTGGAAAGCTCTTGCCCCAATCCTTTTCGAGATACAGCTTCGCATTTTCGAGCTTGTGGGTTTCGCCTTCTATGGTGACTGTGCCCTCTACAGAACTCGTGATAAGGTGCACGCCGTGGTAGCATTCCATAAAGGGCGCAAACCTGAAGGGACCCATGATTCCAGGGTGTGTGATGCTCACAGGGTAGCTGACATGGTTTGAGATAGATACGTCGATGTCATAGGGAATCTTGTCATCGGCATGCAGGTCGATATGCCTGTCAGTCAGCGTGTGCTTGCCTATCTGCAAGACCAGGGACTGCTGTGAAAAGTCGAGCTCTTCCAGAGTGTATCTAGCATATCCGCTGGTTCCTGTGATGCTGTCCGCATACTGGATAAAACCGTGCGGATCGCCGTCTATGGCGACCCCGGCAATCAGGCAAAGGCTTAGTCCGATCGACGGATCGACCAGTTTATAATACCAACCTTCAAAGTAGGTCGTCTTTTTAAAGTTTCCTTGGAACACATGTGGTTTATATAGTTTCATCTTGCCCTCCAACGCTATGTCACGAGCGGTACGTTAACTTCATTGTAACAAAAAACACGCCTAAGTAGACGTGTTTTCTTCACACACTTCAGATCTCGATGACCACCAGCTCGTGTAGGGCTCTGGTCATTGCGACGTATTTCATCTTGTGGTGCAGTTCTGTCGGATTTTCATGCTTTAAGTCGATCAGGATGACCGCATCGAACTCAAGCCCCTTCGCTTCATAGATGGGCATGATCGAATAACCGCCCTCATAATGCTTTGTCTGGTCGTCGATCAGGTGGATGCTTTGACCTATCGCCTCTTCGATAACCGGCTTCAGCTCGTTTGCCCACTTGCTATCGGGGGTTAGGATCGCCACTGAGTGTGCCGTTTTGAAACGGTTCGCATAAGCGATGACCTGTTCTTTAACGTCCTCTTTGGTGGACCCTTTAATATAGACGGGTTCGCTGCCTTCCCGGATGACCGGTTTTGGATACACAGGCACGTGTTCGAGCTGGTCCAGACACGTATTCGCAGCACTCACGATTTGCTTTGTCGACCGGTAGCAGGTCACGATCTCGTCATAGGTCCTTTTGTGCTTTGGAGCCATTGGCGCGATGTCCGACCACTTGTCGATTCCGCGGTAGCTTCTTATGCCCTGGTTCAGGTCGCCTACGATGGTGAAGATGTTCGCCCGGTTCAGCTTTTTAAGTATGTGGTACTGGAAGATGTTGAAGTCCTGTGCCTCGTCCACCACGATGTGCGCATAGTGCTGCTCGTCGTTTAGTCCTAAAAGTTGCTCGTGCATATACAGGTACTGACCTATCACGACTTCGTTCACCTGTTTTTTCTTACTATTGATCAACAGTTCCGATTCGACAGTGCCGTAGTCCGCAACCGCCTTAGCAAAGAGGTCGATCACCGTTCTTGGTTTGAGCATGGCTTTCGCGTTTTTAATTTTTTCAGTCAGCTTAGCCTTGTCGCTGGCCATTTTGGCGTTATAGGTGTCAAAGGTTTCCCTTCGCTCGATTGCCTCCTCTTCAAAGGATTTGACCGATTTTAACAGTTTGTCCTTGTGATAGGATTCATATCTTGCCCATCTTTCCTTTAGCGCCTTGTCGAGCATGGCAGTCACTTTGGGAAGACGTTTATAGACAGGCAGGTATTTGTAATCCTGTAGGTAGACCTTCTTGTAGTCATCGGGATTCAGTTTGAAGGTCGTCGCGACCGCTTCGATGACGAGTTCAAAATGAGCTTCCTCCTGTTTGACCATGCTGTCGAGATGGGACCGGAAGGCTTCTGATTTCAGGCTAGAAATCGCCTGCATATGCTGGTGTCCGTTCTGGCTTTCAAAGAAATCCTCGATAAAGCGGTCCGGTATGATGCCGACCTTGTCCTGCAGCAGCAGGGCAAGCTGGTTGAAGGTCTTCTGTTCGATATGATGTACTCCAAGATCCGGCAGCACATCGGACACATAATCAAGGAAGAGCTGGTTGGGCATGATCATGAGTATCTGCTCAGGCTTTAGCGTATCCTGATGGTTGTATAAGAGGTAGGCCATCCTATGCAGCACGATGGTCGTCTTACCGGACCCCGCAACCCCTTGCACCACCACAAACTTGTCTTTTGGGTGCCTGATGATCGCGTTCTGCTCGCTCTGGATGGTCGACACGATGTCTGTTAGCCTGTTGTCCTTCGATTTGCCCAGTTCAAGGTTTAAAAACTCGTCCACAGGAGCGATGTTCTTGTCAAAGACGTTCACAAGCTCGCTGTCTTCAATCTGATACTGCCTTTTAAGCGGCATGTCTCCAAACACCACACCCTCAGGTGCTGTGAACATCACTTCTCCCAGTTCGCCCCCGTAATAAAGGGATGCCACAGGAGCGCGCCAGTCCACGATAAAGGGCTGACCGGTTTCTTCGTTCATAATGCCGACTTTTCCGATGTAATAGGGATTTGTCGTTTTTTCGTCGTCGCGTTTAAAGTCGACCCTACCGAAGTAAGGCTTCTCCTTTGCGCGGATCAGGTTGTCGTAGTACTCAGAAATACCGCGGTGTACGTTCATTGCCACCTGCAACTCGTCGTCATAACCGCTGCTCTGTTTCTGGAGCTTTTCGACTCTGGTTTGGCTCTTTTCTTTGTCACTCTCGGTTTCGGCTGTCGCTGCGGCCAAATGCTTTTTCGTGTGATCTAAATGCGCCACTTCAAGTCTGAATTCTGGATGCATAGTACCCTCCTTATTTGTCAACTTTCAACAAGGTATATATTGTACCAAACCGTCCCCATAAATCAAGGCAATAAGAAACTTGTAACTGTTCTGTTACAAACCGATAAAATTAGGCTGGCGAACACGCCTTTTTTGTAGTACGCTGAAAAAAAGAAACCAATGGAGGATAACCTATGAAATCGATTGTATTAGCAGGTGGTTGTTTTTGGGGGCTTGAAGCCTACCTAAAAAAATATGAAGGAATCATAAGCACAGAAGTGGGTTATGCGAACGGAATCATCGAAAACCCGACTTACGAACAGGTAAAGACAAGCGGCACAGGACACGCCGAAGTGGTCAAAGTCACCTTTAACCCCGCTGTCATAAGCCTTGCAGAGGTACTCATGCGCTTTTGGATCGTTGTCGACCCGACCGTCGAAAACAGACAGGGACCCGATATCGGACACCAGTACAGGACGGGCATCTATTATATAGACAAGGGCGACCTCGAAGTCATCGAGCAGTCCCTTGAAGAAGAACAGAAAAAATACGAGCGTAAGATAGTAACCGAAGTCGAACCGCTAGGGCTTTATTACACTGCGGAAGACTACCACCAGAATTATCTTGAGAAGAATCCAAACGGCTACTGCCATATCGATTTAAGCTTGTATTAGGATACAAAAGTAAAACCTCCGTTTTTAAGCGGAGGTTTTTTCGTTTATAGGGCGGGTAGGCTTTATGTCTACCCTACTCTTTCAACCTCAACACTTTCTTTCACTCCCATCGACTTGCTCTTAAACATCAAGAAGCTCCCGGTAAGCGCGAAGGTGATGACGACCATCCACATGGCAGTCAGTCCAAAAGCCGTGCTGACTAAGCCTGCCAGCGCCGGACCGACTACAAAACCTGTCCTTCTGGCAACCGGCGCTAAGGCTGACACCCTTCCCCTATGTGAAGGTGGTGCGTTTTCAGCGATGTACACGTCCATGTTTGTCGCTCCAAGAATTTCTCCTACAGTCCAGATGACGGTCGCCGCTACAAATAGAGGAACCGAACCGATAAAGGCATACATGCCAAATCCGATGGCGTATAGAAGACCGTTCAGGGCTATGATCGTACTTACTTTCAAAGGCTTAACAAGTATGCTGACAAATGGCGTCAGCACCATACAGAGCACACCATTGATCGATGCCAGCACTCCGTAGACTTCTGGTCCCTTAATCTCTCCAAATACATTTTTTGCAGTGATGGGAACTCCAAAGCTAAACTGCGAGAAGGCTACAAAGTAGAGCATGATTACCCCTACTACGATTATGATGTTCGGATTCTTAATCAGGAGTGCGATCGTCGATAGTTCCTTTTGAGTCTGTTTTGATTTTTCTTCTTTTGGAACATCATTTCCAGGAATCAGCACAGCAATCATAAGTACTGAAACAAACGACGACAAGGCATCACCGATAAAGAGTAGGTTTAAGTGGTTCTCGTACAATAAGACGGCGATCAGCGGACCAATGGAAAATCCGACGTTGATTGCGATATAGTTCAGCGAGAACGCCGACTTGCGTTCCTCGGGTTTGGTGTTTGCCATGATAAGCGTCGACCCTGTAGGCGCTTGAATACCAGTGAAGAAAGATGCCAAAGTCAAAAGTGGAATTACTGCCAGACTCGCGCCAAGCGGCACGCAAAGAAGGTACATCAGACCGTGCAGGCCATGAAAAATGACACGGGTGTTTCTACTGCCGAACTTATCGATAATCCGACCGCCGATCAGTGTGCCGATAATGCTTGCTATGGAGTTGATCGCTACCACAAAGCCAATGGTCGCATTACTCAGTCCCATTTTGGATGACAGAATAAGTGCCAAGAACGGACCTACAAAACCACCCATACGATTGATGATCGTAGACCCCAAGATCACATACGCCCGCCAAGGAAGACTAAAATAGTCCTTTAAATCCTGTTTTAGTTTCATCTTAATACCCCCAGTTTTATCTATGTAATAGCATACAGCTTACCACTATGGGAAGGTCAAGTCAAATTTTAACACTTTCCCTTTTAGAGGCTTGAGAGGGGGTAGACACAAGGCCTACCCGTATATTCGTTGAGGCGGGTTTATGTCTGCCCTTTGCATTTGTAGGGGCTGGCCTTGTGTCTGCCCTCTCTCCCCAACAGTCTGCAAGCTGCAGACTACACCTCCAATTCTCTATAAATCTCCTCTTCAATTTGCTATGCTAATTAAAAAGGAGATACATGATGGAAATTAAGCTCCCCAATCGAAAGTCAATTCGATTAAAACATTTTAATTATCAAGCAGGCGTCTACTTTATTACTATTTGCACTTATAAAATGAAAAGAACGCTTAGTGAAATAAAGGAGAACGCAGTGAGTTTGACAGAGTTTGGTCATATCATTGAAAACAGCCTTTTGATGACCCAGCAGTCATTTAAGTCTTCTGAAATACATCATTATGCCATTATGCCAAATCACCTTCATTTTATTCTTCAAATTCACGATGAATCACTATCTCAATCTACATTGAGTGACTTCATATGTTCCTTCAAATCCAATTCGACCATACAAATAATCAAAGCCGTCAAATCTGGAAAACTTGAACCCTTTGACAAGAGAATTTGGCATCGTAACTATTATGAACACGTTATTCGAAATGAAAAGGAATACTTATTGAAGCGCGATTATATAGTAAGGAATCCCTATCGGTGGGAAGAGGATGAGTTTTATTAGGCGGGATGGGTGAAGAGAGGGTAGACACAAGGCCTACCCGTACATTCGTTGAGGCGGGTTTTATGTCTGCGCTTTGCATTTGTAGGGGCTGGCCTTGTGTCTGCCCATTGCATTTATAGGAGCTGGCCTTATCTCTGCCCGCTGTATAAAAAAACCATCAAGCGGATTTATCTTAGCTTGATGGTTCTTGTATTTTGAACACTATCTACAATCAGCTTCTATTCTTCCTTTTGCCAGATAGATTTCAGTTCAGTATAATTTGTCTCATAGTAGAAGGGTATTTCTACGGTGTCTTTTGTGTTATTTTGATGAAGTCTCACTAGATAGTGATCGCCTTCATGCAAGTCCTCAATCCATTCATAACGCTCATTCAGAAGTTTTTCAATTACCTCTTTGTGATGCGTCATCTCGTGTTCCTTGTCTTTTTTCTCTAAATTGTAGCGTTGCCTTGATGCTTCCCTAAACATACCTCTTGATTTGTCGTGTACGGATTTGTGGTTTGATCTTGATTGATTAAAACTCATACATTCACTTCCTTTTCGTTATAATCTCCACATGAAGGTACTACATATATACACTTGTCACATGGATTTAAACATAAAATAAAGCCCACGAATGTAAACTTTTTACAACACCCATTCTCCGTTTACCCATACATTGACCACATGGTTTTCATGGGGCGTCTTCAAACAGTCCGCCAGTGGCATATCAAGCAGTACCCAGTCGTCTTGTGAGTCCTTGTCCCTGACATAGCCTTCCAGAGCCTGGTCTATCGTGAGCGATTCTCCTTTTAAAAAGCTTATCGGCTGCTGGTCCAAGGTTTTTCTTTCGACTGCACAGTAGAGCCCTTTGATGACATCCGGTGTATCGATGGGTGCGTCTGAACCCATAAACAGCGGTATTCCCATCTCGTGCATGGTGCGCCATACATAGGCTTCGCACGCACGATTCTCACCCAGCCTGTCATAGACTATCTTCGCATCTTCATGCAGGAAAATCGGTTGAACATACGCCCTAAGTCCAAGCGCTTTCATTCTGACAAGTAGATCTTGTGATGTGATCTGACAGTGTATGATGCCGGACTTTCCATAATACTCTTTAGGTGCGCTGAGGGCTTCAAAACAGGAAAGCACACGTTCGATGGCCCTATCTCCTATGGCATGGATAGATAAGGGTATACCTGCTTTATAGGCTGTCTCCATCTCTTTTATTAGTTGCTCATCCGATTGCAGCTGAATTCCAAACTCTTGCTGAGCATCGTTGTAGGGCTCCCTGAGATGGGCTGTCCTAGCCCCTAGCGACCCGTCCGTAAAGCGCTTGATGCTGCCTATTTCAAAGCGCTTTCCCCTTAACCTTGAAACAGTATCCCTCAGTTCTTTCGCATCGCTTACGTTTGCCTGCTCCACCACTTTTAGGATCAGTTGCCCGCTTTCCATCAGGTCTTCAAATGCTTTTACGACCACTTTCCAGGATAAGTTCGGAAAACTGGCAAGATCGTCCGAATGAACGGTGGTGACTCCCTTCTTCAGAAGGTCCTCTTGGGCTGTAAGTATATATTTTTTAAGATCGTCGGGTGTCGCGTCATAATAGCCTTTTTCTTTGAGAAGATCCCTTGCTTTCTCTCTGAATATACCGGTTGGATTGCCATCGCTATCGACATCGATCGATCCACCGTCCACTGCGGGAACTCCCTCCATAGCCAGCGCTTCGACCACATAGCTGTTCACAACCGTCACATGACCGCAGATTCTGGACAGTAGGACAGGTCTGTCATCTGCTATCTTGTCCAGATCGTATCGATTGGGATACCGCTTTTCCACAAAGTTTTCCTGGTTCCATCCAAAGGATTCCACTTTCTCAAGCTCTGCGTCAGGTTTCAATAGACCGATCATCTCAGAAATGCTCTTCACCGCTCTCAGATCAACCTGACTTAAGAACTTTCCATACTCGATAAGATGCATATGCGAGTCTTGAAATCCGGGTACCAAAACTTTTTTTAAACTATTTTTTTGTGTTTCATTCAAAGACAAATCCAGTGCTTTCATTTTTATCCTCCTGCGTTCTTTTTCCTGTAACATAGATTATATCACACTTACAGCGGGTTTTAGTGCAAATGTGATAGTATGGGGTATACCCAACACTTAATCTTCTTTTAATGATACCCATTATCAAATAACGTTTTCCTAAGTGAAGACCCTACACTTAACCTGATTTTAATGAAAAAAAACTGTATTCCACTATTGTAGTTGTGACGTCCCGATAGTCTATACTTAAATCAAGTTAAAGAACAAAACATAAACACTTAAGCGAAAGGAGCTTAGAACATGAAACTATTTAAACTTTTCACTAACTCAGACAGAAACCAAAACAGATTGGTACAATTCGAAATCGTTCAAGCAAAAATCGCTGAATCTTCAAGATTGTTCAACATGTAATTTTAAGTTCAGCGACTACGAAAGGAGCAGACTTATGAAAAAGACTATTGCTACTTATTTACAAAGAGCTAAAGCTCAACGCGAAAGAGACACATACATCGACGGTGCTGTAAGCCAAATGGCTTTCGAGAAAATCGTCATTGGTTTATAGATAATATTTAAAATTCCCCCCCCTATGATTTTAAATATTAATCCACACATTAAAAAGCATGCGTTCATCAGAACACATGCTTTTTTTCATTTTTGCTATTTTTTTCTTCGCTGTCCGTAAAAACCATAGTTGATGATCCGATTGGTGATCTCGAACAGGTCGTCCTTATCCGTCGATTCATCCTGATATCCGATGAAGTTATCCATCTGCATTTCAAAACCTAGGTTCTTTAGGCCTTTTTTTATTTCATCCCGATTGAACAGGTACTTTGATTCCTCTGCGACCTTCGAATTCTTCTTAAACTTATCAAAGCACATGAATACCGCCATAATCCCGCAATCGTCGGCATAATAATGCTTCAAGCGTTCATGTAGAAAAGAGGTGTTCTTAAAGTGATAGCTACTGGATCCGTGAAAATCGACAATGAAATCGAACGTCTTATCCTTAAGCGGAATTCTTCTAAAATCGGCGCAAATGAAATTCACCTTGGCCTTGTAATCCACCCGCTCAAGCATCTTCTTCAGGTATTTAAGTCTGCTAAAATCATAATCGACTGCGATATACCTTGTGCTTTCAGGAAGCGCTTTGATGATATGGCTTAAGAAGAGGCCGTTGCCGACACCTAATTCCACCACGGTCTTTCCTTCGATTTTTTCAAGTTCTATATGACGATATCCCCATTCCATCGATTTATAGATGTTGTCTAGGTAGACCGCGCTGTTTTGCTTCACATATCTGATAAAATACGACTCGTCCGATTCAAAGATCGACTTCATGGATTCCCGATTGACAAGTATCCCCTGATCGATGTGGATTTGATGTCCGCATTTACAAGAAAGGGTGCCCGTCTGTATGGTGTTGTTCTCAATATTGGCTTGGCTGAGCATCAAGTCCGAGGAACAAACAGGACAGCTTAGGATGGACAGAAAATCTAGTCCAAATCCGATGACATGGCTCTTTTTAACTTTAGCGGACTTCAAGGTCTCCACCTTGCTGTCCAGCTGGCCGATCATCTCGTCTAACTCTTCTCTCTTTTTAACAAGCTCATCCCTTTTGTTCTCAAAAAAACTTTGGTAATGCTGAAGCTCCATCCCGGTAGCCATTTTTGAGAATCTGATGATAAGCAGTATGTTTCGGATTTCTATTAACGAAAATCCCATATCCTTCATTTCAATTACTTTTGCATAATCTTTTTTACATCGCTCGTCAAAATAAAAATATGTGCCTTGCCTCTCGGGCACAATCAGCCCAAGATCCATATAATGCCTGACCGTATCGATGCTTGTTCCGACCTCTGTAGCAAATTCCCCTATGCGCATAAGTTTCCTCCTATGCTATCGGCTCATGAGGCCAATTCTCTAAAGTTCTTTGTATATCACTAATTTCTATCGGTTTTGAATAATAGTAGCCCTGAATGTTGTCGCAGCCTAGCTTTATCATCGCATTTAGCTGCATGCTATCCTCCACACCTTCTGCAACTACATAAATACCTGTCTGGTGACAATAGGAAACGACCGCCTCTACAAGCGCGTTCACATGCTGACCGTTCGTCTTTTGCACTAGGTTCCTATCCACTTTCAAGGTGGTGATCGGTAAATTGAGAAGGTTGTTGATCGAGGAGTATCCGCTGCCAAAATCATCCAGTGAAATTCCGATTCCCAACTCCCTTAAGGTCACAAGTTTTTCAATAATCTGTGAATCGTGTTCAAGGGCGAGCGATTCGGTAACTTCTAGCGTCAGCTCCTGCGCAGGTAGATCATAGGTCTTCAATAGATTGACGACCTTTTCCACAAACTGATTGTTAAGAAGCTGCACTACCGATATGTTTACAGAAATATGCCTTTTCACTTCGCTCCCGCTGTTTATTTTTTTGATCTGCTTGATGGACGACTCTAGGACATACAGTCCGATAGTGTTGATCAGTCCTGTTTTCTCAGCGATCGGAATGAACTGAACCGGCGATATGAGACCGATTTCAGGATGTCTCCACCGGATAAGGGATTCAAAGCCCACAATCGTCTGATCAGGTACCGAGACGATAGGCTGGAATACGACAAAGATCTCGTCATAATCCAGGGCGCTTTTCAGGTAGTTTTCCATATGGATACGCTCTAGCATTTCGGATTTGATGGTCTCATCATAGAAGATGAAATCCCTATCGGTACGTTCCTTGGCGGAATACATCGCCAAATCGGCGTTTCTAAGCAGGCTTGTCAGATCCTTGGCGTCACTCGGATAAATGGTTATTCCTATGCTTGCGCTGACTTTCAAAATTCTATCTTCGATGACCACTTGTTCTGTGATAACCCGAAGAAGCTCTTTGACCTGATCGATCAGCGCCCTACGCTCGGTGATTCCTTTTAAGACCACGACAAACTCATCGCCGCTTATTCGAGCGATCTGCAAGTCATTCACAGCCAGACTTCTAAGTCTGTCCGCCAGTTCTATCAAGACGACATCACCAAGTGTATGTCCATAGGTATCGTTGATGTATTTGAAATTGTCGATATCGATATAAAAGATCGCGCCCTCACTACCGCTATCAAATTCACTTGTCAATACTTCGTGCAGTGTGACTCGGTTGCCAAGACCTGTAAGCGCGTCCCTGTAGGCCAGATTTTTTATATGCTGGGCACTTTCCTTGCGCTTTGTGATGTCAACATGCGATCCCACAATGCGGATCCAATTTCCTTCCTCATCAAAGCTCGCTTTTCCTACCCCCTGCACCCATCGATACTCTCCACTTCTGTTAAGCACTCTGAACTCACACATGTACTGCTCTGTGTTGTTCAAGATATGGGCCCCTACGGTTTCATCCACCAGTTCCTTGTCCTCAGGATGGATGAGAAGCTTCCATTCGTTAAGGGTTGAGCTTTCAAGGTCGATCTCAAACTGCCTGTACCAGTCTTTTGTGACAAACTCCATCGTGACATCCTTGTTAAGAATCCAAAGACCTTCTTTTGAAGCGTCGAATATCTGTTTATAGAGCGCCTCACTCTCTTTGATCATTTCCCTATTGAAAAAGAGCTCGTCGTATTGCTCTTTCAGTGCCTCTTCTGAGGCGTACAGCTCTTCATAAAGCGCGGTCATTTCTTCGTTCTTCTCATGTATGTTGCCTATCATCTCATTGAATCCGTCAACAAGCAATCCGACCTCGTCGTTGTTGCTCACCTCGCAGCGGACACGATAATCTCCATTCACGGTTGTTTTCATCGTTTCTGCAAGTTGGAAAATCGGCTTGGTCAAATGACCCGCTATCCTGCCTGCAATGACGATAGCCAGCACAATGACGACAAGTCCCAAAATCAGCGAATAGTTCAGCAGCTTCGAGGCGCTTTTCTGAATTTCGCTGTTAAGTACTCTTCCTAGGAAGTAATTTGTCGAATCCTCGATATTTCTTTTAAAATAGGTGTAGGTTCCATCGTCAAGACGATCACCATCAGCTAGGTCTGCAAGCCCCGGTGCCAGTTCGCCAACTTTCATCGAAACAAGGGGGAATTCCTTGCCGACGATAATCGTATCCGAACCATTCACCAGCATGATTTCTCCGCTATCTCCGATATTGATGTTATTGATGGTCGTTTCGATATTTTCAAGTAGCACATCAATGCCGATTACTCCTGAAAAGGATCCGATGCTAATGTATTTCGAGCCACTGATTACTAGCGATTCTGTGCCCATATCGACATAGGGTTGTGTCCACTCGATGACAGACGGATTCTTTTTAGCAAGCAGATACCAGTCTCTCAGCCTTGGATCATAACCTTCTTCTACAAAACGCTTAGGCTCAAGGTAAAAGTCGCCTTTTTCGGTACCAAAATAAAGCGTCGTCGCTTCAACCACACCGAGTTTTATTACTTTTAGCTGCTCATCTATCTTACCTGCCGACAACCCATCTTTAGAAAGAAAACTATCTTTAAATTGCGCTTCTACTACATTGATCGCATTGCTCGAATCACTGATAATATCTTCTAGCAAGTAATTGGCAGCATCCATGATTTCATTCATTTCATTCAAATAACGAGTCTCAAGTTCGTTTTTTGTAAACCAGTAGGTCTGCAAACCCATGATAATGAAAACGACTAGTACAAGTGCGACTAAACTGAATTCTATTTTTTTTCTTATGCTAAAAAATTTCATATGCCACCATCCATTGTCTTGTAGTACCATTATAACCTAAGAGACAGTTGATAACCAATATAAAAAAAGAACCGTCACAGAATAGGTATAAATACCTATCCGGTGGCGGTTTCTTCCATATTTTATTTAACTGCGAAAAGCAATTTGACTGCTTGAGGATCAAATGTGACGCTTAACTGCGCTTCTTCGGGCACAAGACCTCGAAGGTAGAGTTCGGCGATTTCATCTTCTATCATTCTTTGGATCTGTCTTCTAAGTGGTCTCGCCCCATATTGGTGGTCGTACCCTTTTTCGGCCAAGTAGTCTTTTGTCGCCTCATCGACAACAATTTGAATGCCTTTCTCACTTGCATCTCTGTAAACCTCGGATAGCTGCAAATCAACGATTTGTCTAACTTCTTCTTTTTTCAGATGATCAAAGACAACAATCTCATCCACCCTGTTTAAGAACTCAGGTCTAAAGTAATCTTTAAGGGCATCTTTGAGTTTTTCATCTCTTCGCTCTTTTTCATTATTCGAAAAACCGATCCCAGAAGATTTCAGGGCGGTTCCGGCATTTGAAGTCATGATGATCACAGCATTCTCGAAGAAGACCGTTCGGCCCTGGCTGTCTGTCAGCCTTCCGTCTTCAAGGATTTGAAGCAGCATGTTGAACACATCCGGATGCGCTTTTTCCATCTCATCCATCAGGATGACAGAATAGGGTCTTCTTCTGATTTTTTCAGTCAGTTGTCCACCTTGATCATATCCAACATATCCAGGAGGAGCTCCAATCAATTTGGAAACCGTGTGTTTCTCCATGAACTCACTCATATCAAGTCTAATCATCGCTTCTTCAGAACCGAACAGTTCTTCAGCAAGGGTCTTTGCAAGCTCTGTCTTACCCACGCCTGTAGGTCCCACGAAGATAAACGATGCCGGTTTCTTACGCTTCTTAAAGCCCGCCCTACTTCTTCTGATCGCTCTTGCAAGTCCTGATACCGCGGTATTCTGTCCAATCACCCTATGGTGAAGTCGCTCTTCAAGATGAAGTAGCTTTTTCGCCTCTTCCTCCGTGATTTTAGTGACAGGTATTTTTGTCCAGGCCTCGATCACATAGGCGACATCCGAGACGGTCAACAGGTGGTGTTCGGCTACGCCGCGAAGCGATTCTATTTTATCTTGAAGTATCACTTCTTCACTTTTGTAGTTGGCCGCGTCCTCAAAATGGTCGTGGATGGAGGCTTCCTCTTTGAGCTCTATCACTTCTTTTAATCTGCTTTGCAGTTCTTTAAGCTCTTTCATATCCCTATTTTTCAAGTTGACCATGGCTCCGGCCTCGTCGATCACATCGATTGCCTTGTCGGGCAAGAACCTGTCGGTGACATAACGGTTTGACATGATGACCGCCTGCTCCACGACTTCGTCTGAAATATCGACTCTATGATAGTCGGCATAGTAGGACTTGATGCCCTTAAGTATTTCTATGCTTTCCTCGACAGTAGGCTCATCCACCACAACTGGTTGGAATCTTCTTTCAAGGGCCGCGTCTTTCTCGATATGCTTTCTGTACTCTTCCATCGTCGTGGCACCGATGACTTGGATCTCACCCTTTGCAAGAGCTGGCTTAAGGATGTTCGCTGCATTCATCACGCCGCCATGCACTTCGCCGGCTCCCATGATGTTGTGCACCTCGTCGATCACCAGGATGATGTTTCCTGTCTCCTGGGCTTCTTTGATGATTGCTTTCATCCTACCTTCAAATTGACCTCTAAACTGCGTACCGGCTACGATAGAAGTAAGATCTAAAAGATAGATTTCTGCATCAAGTAGCTTTTCTGGAACACTTCCAGCTGCGATTTTCAGCGCGAGTCCCTCTGCGATCGCGGTCTTACCTACACCCGGCTCGCCTATCAGTATCGGATTGTTCTTTGTGCGTCTGTTTAGGATATGCATGACCCGCTCAATCTCTTTTGAACGCCCGATAACCCTGTCAATCCCTCCAGCCGCTGCCTTTTCATTTAGGTTTTCACCGAACTTATCCAAGTTTTTTCTTTTCTTACGTTTCTTCGATTGTGAACTGACTTCCTTGTCCTTCACCTCAACTTCAAACTCTTCTTCTTCGTCCTCGTCCTCAAAATCCTCGTCCTGATTCATACCGATCATATTGAAAAGAGGATTGTCTTCCATTTGTTCAGGATCTTGTTCTTCCATGAACTTTTGCATCTGTTTTGAGATGTTTTCCATGTCCTCAGGTGAAAAATCCACTTGTTTCATGAGTTCATCCATAATGGGAATGCCCATTTTATTTGCGCAGTCCATACAGATGCCTTGCATGGTGCTTTTTCCATTTTCAATTTTAGTAGTGTACATAATCGCAATATTCTTATTGCATATTGAACATTTTTTCATCTGAATCACTCCAATGTTAGATTAGTCTATGTTTAAGCTAGTGTTACAGCAGTTTTTACTTTAACTAAGACTAACATCATATTATGACGTAAATATGAATAAAAAATGAAGAAAAGATGCGCACAAGGCGCATCTTCTTATTATTGATAGTTTAAAACTCTTGTATCCACTTCTTCCTTCACCTTTGAAGCGAAGTCGGCAAGTGACAATTGACCCAAGTCGCCGTCTGTACGGCTTCTTACGGAAACAAGTCCCGCATCAGCTTCCTTCTCACCTACGATGAGCATATAAGGAACCTTTTCAAGTTGCGCTTCACGGATTTTGTAACCGATTTTTTCTGCCCTGTCGTCAAGTTCCACCCTAAAGCCGGAATTTCTCAGTTCAGCATATACCTTGTCGGCGTAGTCCTGATACTTGTCAGAAATAGGAAGAACTTTTACTTGTATCGGCGCAAGCCATGTTGGGAACTTGCCGGCGTATTTTTCAATAAGCATCGCAAGCGTTCTTTCATAACATCCGATTGAAGTCCTATGAATGATGATCGGACGTTTTTTCTCGCCGTCTTTGTCGATGTAAGTCATATCAAATCGTTCTGCAAGAGAAAAGTCGATTTGCACTGTGATGATCGTATCTTCCTTGCCGTGAACGTTCTTGAACTGAATATCAAGTTTTGGACCATAAAACGCCGCTTCGCCTTCTACTTCTTTGTAGTCAAGCTCCAGGTGGTCGAGTATCACGCGCATCGAATCCTGAGTGGCTTCCCACTGCTCTGGATCACCGACGTATTTACCCTTGTTGTTCGGATCCCATTTAGAAAACTGATAGGTAACATCCTCGATGATACCGAGTGTGTCCATCATGTAGTTTACTAGATCCACAACGCCTCTGAATTCGGATTCCAGTTGCTCCGGAGTCACCATCAAGTGACCTTCAGAAATCGTAAACTGACGAACACGTATCAGACCGTGCATCTCACCTGAGGATTCGTTTCTGAAAAGAGTCGAAGTCTCGGCGTATCTGATCGGAAGATCTCTGTAGCTGCGTTGTTTGTTCTTATAAACGTAAAACTGGAACGGACAAGTCATCGGACGAAGCGCTAAAGCGTCATCTTCCTCTTCGCCATCTGGAATCACAAACATTCCGTCCCTGTATAGGTTCCAATGACCTGATATTTTGTAAAGGTCCGCTTTGGCCATGAGTGGAGTTTTAGTGAGCTCATAGCCCCTTCTCTCTTCTTCATCCTCTACAAAGCGTTGCAGCGTCTGAACGATTTTTGCGCCCTTTGGCAATAAGAGCGGCAAGCCTTGACCGATCACATCTACTGTAGTGAACAGTTCAAGTTCTCTACCTACTTTGTTGTGGTCGCGCTTTTTTGCTTCTTCAAGCATTTCAAGATGGGCTTCAAGTAAGCCTTGTTTAGGGAATGTAACACCGTAGATACGTTGTAGCATCTTTCTGCTTTCGTCACCCTTCCAGTATGCTCCTGTCGCACTTAGAAGTTTAATTCCCTTCACATCGCCAGTACCTAACAGATGCGGTCCAGCGCACAGGTCAGTGAATTCGCCCTGCTTATAAAAAGATATCACGGCGTCTACAGGCAAGTCTTCGATGAGTTCCACCTTATAGTCTTCACCTTGCTCTTTGCAAAATTCGATCGCTTCAGCTCTAGCAAGCTCAAAGCGTTCGATAGACAGTTTTTCCTTTACAATTGCCTTCATTTCCTTTTCGATCTTCTCTAGATCTTCAGGTTTAAACGGAGTTTCCACATCAAAATCATAGTAGAATCCTCTTTCGATAGACGGTCCTATCGCAAGTTTTGCTTTAGGGTACAACCTTTTAACCGCTTGCGCTAGAATATGTGCGGAAGTATGTCTGAAGGTATCCTTGCCGCCTTCGTCTTCAAATTTTAATATCTCCAGTGAGCAGTCTTTGTCTATCACAAAACGAAGATCCACCACTTCACCATTCACAACACCTGCCATTGCTTCTTTCGCAAGTCGTCCACTGATTGATTTTGCAACCTCGAACACAGACATGCTCGACTCGAGTTCTCTGATTGAACCATCTTTCAACGTTAGTTTTATTGCCATGATCACACCTCCAAAAAATTAAAAAACACCCATCCCGTGTTGGGACGAGTGTGTTTGCTCGCGGTTCCACCCAAATTAATAAAACCTCTTCATTACAGATAACGGCTCTCACCGATGACTTTTCACAAAATTGCTAATCAGCCATAGCTCAGGGCTAGTTTTCTTAAATGTCCGGCAAGATGCTTACAGCCTTGGCATCTCTCTCTTTAGCGCGTCTACATTTAGTACTCTTCCCATCATTGCAGATTCATTAAGTTAGTTCTATTTTACTCAAAATCAGACGTTTGTCAAGTTTATTCCTCATCGCCTATGATTTTCAGTCCGTCCTGGTCTATTGAAGGCGAAAACGTGTTGTCCTCGAATAGGTTATTGATCAGCTCAAGCGATGATTTATTCAGTTCGAACATGACCGTATCATGCGAATCTACCTTGTTCGCCGCTAAGAACTCAACAAGGTCAAAAACCATGTTTTCCGACTTATAGGCGCTAAGTACGGTGGCACCTACATAGGAAACAAACGAATCCTTCACCGTCAAATCTTTCACATTATCCATTGTAAAAGTCACATGATCGATGTCATAGAACTGAGATTCCGTGATCACAATATTGTCTGTATACCTCAGTTCGATTCCCCTTCCCGATGGTCCGGCGAAGATGCACTTATCAATATGAACATCGCTGGAATGTTGGATACCCATCAGCGGCGTTTGGGCGCCTGTGTTTGCTCGAGTGATTCTTAACTGCTTGAGTATGATGTTTTTTGAACTGTCGAATTTAATCACTGTGCCTTCCACATTCGAAAGCAAGTGGACAAAGAGTCCTGCGTTTTCAGATTGAAGCGTCAAGTTTTCGACGTGATGGATCACAAGCTGTCCAAAATCATACCGTACATTCGGCGTTGTGATTTCTGTGTTCAAATCATAGATGCCGGGCTTCAGATAGATGATGCGATTGGAGCCGATTGCTTTAAGCAGTTCCTCTCCGCTGCTGACAACAATCTTCTCGACTTCTTCCGGTTGCTGGATTACCTCATTAGATGACGAATCAACCGCCTGGTTCTTTATCAGTAGTCTAAACTGTGCCAACTGCTTGATCGCATGTTCATTATAACCGCTGTCAAAGGCTACCGATCTTGGTTGAATGCCTAGGCTCATCACCCTTTTCTCATAAGCCTTCGTCCATATCCATGCATCGGATTTCAACTGGGCATAGATCCCGACGACATCGTTGAAAAGTTCTGTTCCAAGATGGTTTTGCAGGCAATATTCATAGGAGTCCTTTATCCCTTCCTGAAGGAGTCCATTATTGAATTTTCTTTGTGAAATCTCCTCTGTGACGGGGGCCAAATACATTGTGCGGCTGGCTGACAACTGCTGCTGCATTTCCTTGATGAGAGGATAATCAGGATAGGTAAGCACAAAGCGCTCCAGTTCGACGATGTGGTCTGCAAGATCGTTCCAATTCAGCACATGTCGGTCCCCGGGTATCTTGCCGGCGTGTTTGTACTGCCATTCTTTAAGTAGTATGAATAGCTGATTGGCACTGTCAGAACCTGCGATGGCATTTGATAGGAACTCTGGCTGAGCCTGCAGCGTGGTGAACTCCTGTCCATAATCGATCCCTATGCCGTTTTCTACAAACACCTGCCCTATCGCCCTCAGCTCGGGTTCTAAAATGTCATTTGATTCTTTCACTTTGAAAAAACCCTTCGCTTCGTCGTAATAAAAAAGTTGTGCCAGTCTGTCAAAGCCAAGTGCGGTTTCAAAATCCGACTTGTTGAGCGCGATGACTTCTTCATAGTAGCTGATGAACAGGCTTAGTATCTTCGTATCTTCCTTAGCGGATAACATCATCTCATTTGCCATATCCGCCGCAAGCGCGATAGTCCTCAGATCCTTCTTATCCTGTTCATCCAGCGTCTGATCATATAAAATGTGCAGAGACTCCTCTGGAACTCGGTTGATATCGTCTTGAAAGTTGATAAAAGTAGTCGTATAGACTCTAGGATCCTCTTTGTAGAAAGAAGATACCAGCTCTGATGGCATCACATATCGGCTTACGAATGATTTTGGCGGCAAATTGTGACTTACTAGAAAGTCGATGGTTCGAGATTTACCTTGTATGACTACTTTGGATTTTATGATACCCATGTTCTTCTTTATCGTATACGTCCATATCGCATCGACAGTGGTGCCTTTCACGGTGACGACCAGCTGATCGTCCGAATGCGAATCAATTGTCGCTACACCGTTGGTCCACCCGATTTCAGGAAGCCATAATGGCGTCTGCCAAGTTTCCTTTTCTTTAAGGGGAGTTCTGAGTAGGATGATTTCACGTTCATCGATAGACTCATATAAGAAGTCCTTTGCAAGTTGCAGTTTTCTGTAGTGACCTCCATCGATCCGCATATCGATACCCGTGATTCCCTCTCCTTCGTACCAGAACGTCTGCACATCCTGATCCGGACTCTGTTCGATTTTAAGAAGCGTCTCATAAGCTCTTGCATTTGTCGGCACGACAAAGTAGTTGGTATATCCAACGTGATCAGGCAGCCATTCCCTTAACACATCCGTTTCAGCTTCGAGCGTGCTATATGAATTTTTTACCTGACATCCTGTAAGCAGTATGACAAGTACAAGTATAATTGCCAGTTTAAATTTCAAATGCACCACCTCCACCTCTCATGTTAACAAAAAACGCCCCGACTGTCATCGGGGCGTTTCACTTTAATTAAACTAATGTTTCCATACCTTTATCAAGCAGGTATTTCTTCATTTCAGCTACTTCTGAAGGAGATGCCAACACGTAGTGTTTTTCACGGATCTCAACCCATTCAGGTTTTTCAACATCGTAGTTGTGCATTGCGCGGTCGTATCCAAAACGCTTTCTAGTTCTCTCGTATCTTGGGTCCGGTAACGGAATCGCAGATAGTAGGGATTTAGTGTATGCGTGTAGTGGATTCTCATAAAGCTCGTCAGAAGACGCAAGCTCTACGATCTTACCCTTGTTCATAACGCCGACTCTGTCCGAAATGTATTTAACCATCGAAAGGTCATGTGCGATAAAGAGGTAAGTTAAGTTACGACCTTTTTTTAGGTTGTTCATCAGGTTGACTACCTGTGCCTGAATCGAAACGTCCAGTGCAGAGATCGGTTCATCCGCAATGATCAGTTTTGGCTCGATGGCAAGCGCTCTTGCGATACCGATACGCTGTCTTTGTCCGCCTGAGAACTCATGCGGGTAACGGTTGGCATGCTCTCTGTTAAGACCAACAGTCTCAAGCAGGTCATACACGCGTTCCATTCTATCTTTTTCAGTAGGTGACATCTTGTGAACGTCAAGACCTTCAGCGATGATGTCCGCAACCGTCATACGAGGGTTAAGAGACGCCTGAGGATCCTGGAAGATCATCTGCATGTCTTTGCAAAGTTCTTTTTTCTCAACTTTAGACATTTTGCCGCTGATCAGTTTTCCGTTAAACCAAACTTCACCGCTTGTTGCTTCATATAGTCTGATGATTGTACGACCTGTTGTCGATTTACCAGAACCCGACTCACCAACAAGACCGAAAGTCTCACCTTCGTAAATATCGAAAGTTACGTTGTCTACCGCTTTTACAAGCGCGTGACGACCTAATTTAAAGTGTTTGTTCAGGTTTTTAAGCTCAACTAGTTTTTTTCTGTTATCTACCATTAGAATCCAGCCCCTTCCCATAACTTTCTAATTGCTGAAGGCGGTGTCACTTTAGGTGCATCTGGATGCAATAACCAAGTAGCCGCATAGTGCGTATCAGAAATTTTGAACAGTGGTGGTTGCTCTTCAAAGTCGATTTGCATTGCAAATTCAGAACGGATTGAGAAAGCATCACCGACTGGTGGCGACATCATATCCGGTGGCGAACCAGGGATAGAGTAAAGCTCGTCGTCATCCGAATCAAGAGCCGGCATCGAACCCAACAGACCCCATGTATATGGATGTTGTGGTTTGTAGAAGATCTCATCTGAAGTACCGACTTCTACAAGTTTACCAGCGTACATAACGATTACACGGTCTGCAACGTTTGCTACAACACCAAGGTCATGTGTGATAAAGATTACAGAGACACCCGTTTTTTCTTGAAGCTCATTGATCAGCTCAAGAATCTGCGCCTGAATTGTAACGTCAAGTGCCGTTGTAGGCTCGTCACAAATCAGAATTTTTGGGTTACAAGCAAGCGCGATCGCGATTACGATACGCTGTCTCATACCACCCGAAAATTGGTGAGGATACTGCTTGTATCTGTCAGGAGCATCAGAGATACCAACAAGTTCGATCAGTTCGATCGCCTTTTGTTTTGCTTCTGCCTTCGACATGCCTTGGTGCTTGATCATGCCTTCAGCGATTTGTCTACCTATTGTCATTACAGGGTTTAATGATGTCATTGGATCTTGGAAGATCATCGCGATCTTCTTACCGCGCATCGCCTGTAAGTCTCTTTCGTTCATTTTTGTTACGTCTTCGCCTTCAAAGATGATTGAACCCGAGCTGTAAAAACCGTTACCTGCAACGATACCCATGATCGCTTTTGTTGTAACCGACTTACCAGATCCTGACTCACCTACGATTGCAAGTGTCTCACCTTGATAAAGTTCAAAATCAACGCCTCTTACTGCTTTAACAGTTCCACCATGCGTGTGGAAAGAGACACCAAGATCTTTGACTTCAAGTACTACATTGTTATTAGTCATATCTAATCTCCTCCCTAGTTATTACGCATTCTTGGGTCAAGTGCGTCACGAAGCCCATTTGCGAATATGTTGATTGAAAGCATCAGTACAGATAGAACCGTTGATGGAATGAATACCATCGATGGTTGGAATCGTAAGAACGCTCTAGAGTCATTTACTACAGAACCAAGCGATGCATTCGGTGCTGGAATACCAAGACCGATGAACGATAGGAAGGCTTCTGCAAAGATCGCACCAGGAATCGAGAAAGTGATCATGATGATGATCTGTCCGATTACGTTTGGAATCAAGTGACGTCTGATCAGATCAGCGTTTGATGTACCAAGCGTTCTGGCTGCCATAACAAATTCTTGTCCTCTGATTTTAAGGAACTGCGCACGTACAACACGCGCCATACCGATCCATCCACCAAAGGCGATCGCCAGCGACATCGAGAACAGGCCGGAACCCAAGATCATGATGAAGATGATGACGATAACAAGCCACGGAATACCACCGATGATTTCTGTGATACGCATCATGACCATATCGATACGTCCACCGTAGAAACCTGCGATTGAACCGTATGTCACACCGATCATAAAGTCGATGATTGCCGCTAGGACACCAACATAAAGGGATACGCGAGTACCTCTCCAGATACGAGTCCACATGTCACGGGCAAGGTCATCCGTACCGAACCAGAAGTATTCGTCTTCGATACCGTTTTTGATATAAGAGAACTCTTTGATGTTGTAACGGACAACTTGGTTGCCTGCCTCATCGATTACCGAGTATTCTTTTAATAGTTCATATTCGCCTTCTTTATAAAGCGCTAGACGATTCTGACCCATTTCGATTTCTTTTGTACCATCTAGGAAACCGATCTTTTCAAGACCTGGTACTCTAGGTGGTAACTTTGAGTGTGCTTTAAGCGGTTGAATCTGTTGGTCATACGAGTATGGGTTCATCATCGGGCCAAAAGCAGCCATGAAAAGGATGAACAAAAGCATGAACATTGCGATAACCGCACCTTTATTTTGGAAAAGTCTTACTCTAGCATCCTGCCAGAAAGTCAGACTTGGTCTTGAGAATTTTTCTTGCTCGCTCAGGTTAAGAGCCACCGGCTTGAACTGCTCGGGAGAGATCTTTTTAATTTCTGACATCTTAGTTACCTCCCGCAATTCTGATACGTGGGTCGATTACTCCGTATAGAAGGTCAACCACAAGTACTACTGCGATAAATAGTCCTGAGAACAGCGTCGATACCGTAAGTACGATAAAGTAGTCGTTCAACGTGATACCTGAAACCATCAATTGACCGACACCTGGAATACCGAAGATGTTTTCCATGATAACACCACCGTTAAGTAGTGAAAGTACCATTGGGCCGACGATAGTTACTACTGGAATAAGTGCGTTTCTTAGTGCGTGTCTGAAGATGACTTGTGTACGAGTCAATCCTTTTGCACGTGCTAGTAAAATGTAATCCGATGCGATAACTTCTACAAGTTCTGTTCTTACAAAACGAGTAAGGGAAGAAATCGGACCAACCGCCATTGATACCGCTGGTAGTATGATGGACCAGAAGTTGCCGTCCTCATATAATACCGGGAATATCGGAAGTTTTACACCTAAGTAATACTGTAATCCCATCGCAAATACGAAACTCGGAATCGAAACACCAAGTACTGCGAGGAAAACGATAAAGTTGTCGTAGAACTTTCCACGATTAAGTGCCGCAAGAGCACCAAGGATAATACCGATAACCACACCCATCGATAAAGCCAGTGATCCGACTTTGATCGTTCTTGGCCATCTTGGAACAACCAAGTCCTTAAGCACATCTTGGTTGTCGTACATGAACGACTTTCCAAAATCACCTTTAAGCATGTTTGTCATGTACCGCCAGTACTGCATCGGTAATGGGTCGTTAAGACCATACTTCTCGTTTAAAATTGCAACTTGTTCCGCCGTTAACTTGTCGTCTTGGAACGGAGAACCTGGTAGCATTTGAAGTAGTAAAAATGTCACTGTGACAATCAACCACAACGATAATGCACCGTACACGATTCTTTCTAATGTGTAACGTAGCAAACAACTCACCTCCATAGAATTTTGTAATGTAATTAATCCACACTCATAATTATAAACTAAAGATGAACATTTTAATTTAAAATAAATTTAACATTTAGGTTATCCACAGTTGTGGATAACTCAACACCTTACTACACAACGTTCACAGGAGTTGTCAACAGTTTAAAAATAGTCAGAAAATTGCTTGCAATGGC
Organism: Fusibacter sp. A1; assembly: GCF_004125825.1. Lineage (NCBI taxonomy): Bacteria > Bacillati > Bacillota > Clostridia > Eubacteriales > Fusibacteraceae > Fusibacter > Fusibacter sp. A1. The sequence goes on from NZ_QQWI01000003.1 coordinate 233,979, forward strand.
GTTTTTGTTAACATTTCATTCATATTTTCGTTTTTTTTGAGCAAAATGCTTGCATAATGCCACCGAAGTGAAACGTTTTCCTGCAATTGTGGCCGTATAAACTTTCACTGATATGAATACTTGCCACTCCAGTGCGGTTCATGTAAAATGCAACTAGGAGGAAGAGTATGAAAACATTTAGACAATCACTTATGATAAGCGCAGTGATGATCGGCTTATCTGCGTTGCTTTCCATTTTAAAGGCAGACTTCATAAAAGAGACACTCAATTCCATGTTCATCATTGCAGGGATTTGCGTGGTGGTATCCGGTTTTAAATTCATGCACGAGCGCGGCGCCTTTAGGTTCATGTCGTATTCCTTTTACAAATCAGGAAGAGCTGTCGGTCTGACTGGCAGATCAAAACGATCAGAGTATGTCGACCGAATGGAGCACGAAGCTGGTGTCGAACCACATCAACTCAACAGCAGAAGAAAAGAGAAGGAACTTGATGATTTCATCTTGAACGAGATCCCCTCATGGGGATTCACCAATGCCTTGTTCTACAGTTCCCTGCTGGTCTTGTTTTTAAGTTTCTTAGGCAGTATCGCGGTATCATAAATAAAAGCTGTAAAAAGAAGGTTCTACCTTCTTTTTACAGCTTTTTTTAGTAGCTTCTAATTTCTTCTGAAAAATTTATAGGTTTCCATGATAATCAGAGGCGTTATGGCCAGACACACTGTCGCTATCACCTCTAGACTTGAAAGCCATGTCAGCTTAAATACACTTCTTGCCTGTGGTATCAGGTATACAGCCATTAGGGCGAAAAAGGACAAGAGCGTACCTTGATTCAATCGCTTATTGCTGAATATTCCAAGCTTGAGCACCGACCCGAACCTGCTTCTGACATTGAAGCTATGGACGAGCTGTGACATGCTAAGGGTTAAGAAAGTCATCGTTCTTGCGGCTTCCACACTATCCTTCAAGCCTATTTTGAACGCCAAAAGGCTCAAGCTTCCAATCATGATTCCCTGTAGCAGGATGTCCAAAATCAGACCCTCTCCAAGTATTGAAACATCGGGATTCCTAGGCTTTCTTGTCATCAGATCGGGTTCACTGTGTTCGACTCCTAAAGCAAGAGCGGGGAAGGAATCGGTGACCAGGTTGATCCACAAGATGTGTATGGCCAAAAGAGGCATCGGCAACCCGAAGGAGATGGCGATCAGAAGCGTGAAGATTTCACCCATGTTCGATGCCAATAAGAAGTTGACGGATTTTTTTATATTGTCATAAATCGTTCGGCCTTCTTTAACGGCGCTGACGATGGTGGTAAAGTTGTCATCTGTAAGGATCAGATCGCTTGCTTCTTTCGACACGTCCGTCCCTGTGATTCCCATCGCACATCCAATATCTGCGCCTTTAAGTGCCGGAGCATCGTTTACTCCGTCCCCTGTCATCGCGACTATTTGTCCTTTTGCCTTCAGTGCTTTTACAATCCTAACCTTATGCGAGGGCGAAACCCTTGCGTAAACAGAAACCTCGTTTACAATGTCTAAAAAGTCATCCTCTGACAACGCATTCAGCTCGGTACCCGAAATCGACCTGTCTCCTTCTTTTAGAATTCCGAGTTGTGTCGCTATCGCCACAGCGGTATCCTTGTAGTCACCGGTGATCATGACCGTTCTTATGCCGGCACGCGTCGCTGTTGCGACAGCCGACTTGACCTCTTCACGCGGGGGATCGATCATTCCCATCAGACCGACGAAGGTCAAGTCTTTTTCGACATTCTCCACATCGACATCCTCCGGAAGTTCATCGAAGGTCTTTACAGCGAATGCCAGCACTCTGAGAGCCCTTGCGGACATTTCAGAAATTCTGGCGGTTATCCGCTGCCTTGCTTCCTCCGTCAGCGCCTTTTTTCCATCCGGTGTCATGATCGTACTGCATTTGCTAAGCATCTGGTCCGGAGCGCCTTTAACATATGCCACAACTCCGTTTTTTTCACGATGTAGCGTGCTCATCATCTTCCTATCCGAATCAAAGGGAACCTCTGCGATTCTTATGATTTGCTCAAAACTTTTTTTAGTCAAGTCATAGGAGTTGCCAAGAGCCAAAAGTGCGGTCTCCGTCGGATCCCCTATCTGATCGTCTTTTCCATCCCTCTCCACAACCGAAGCGTCATTGCATAGCACTCCTGTTTTAATGAGTAGCCTATCTATGTCTGTGAGTTCAATGCCACCTGAAACCTGCTTATGTTCATCCGTATAGATTTCTGTAACGGTCATCTTATTTTGTGTCAGTGTTCCTGTCTTATCAGAACAAATCACCGATGCCGATCCAAGTGTCTCCACAGCAGGTAGTTTTCTTACAATCGCATTCGAGCTGATCATGCGGTTGACACCCATTGCCAGTACGATCGTCACAATCGCAGGTAGCCCCTCCGGAATAGCCGCAACCGCCAAGGAAATCGCGATCATCAGCATTTCAAACATGTCCCGACCTTGTAAATAACCGATGAAAAAGATAAGCGCACAAATAATCACAGCGCCTATGCCGAGCATTTTTCCCAGCTCTGCAAGTTTAACCTGAAGGGGAGTCTTTTCCTCCTCTTCCTGGTTCAAAAGATCTGCTATCTTACCGATTTCGGTGTTCATTCCAGTAGCTGTCACAAGCATGCTTCCCCGCCCTGATGTCACTCGGGAGGTCGCATAGGCCATGTTCTTTCGATCACCGATCGACAGGTCCTCATTTTGTAGTGCTTCAACCTGCTTGTTTACAGGTACGGATTCACCGGTCAGCTGGGCTTCCTCGATGCTAAGCGATGCCGCTTCGATCAGCCTTCCGTCGGCGGGAATCACATCTCCCGCGTTTAGTCTTACAAGATCACCGGGCACAAGCAGGGGCGACGGCACCTGTATGACTTGTCCGTCTCTGACCACCTCGGCGTTAGGTACCTGCATGTTCTTTAGCGCCTGCATGGACTTTTCGGCGTTGTTTTCCTGAACAAAACCAAGAACACCGTTTAGCAGAACAATGGTGAGGATGATAAATCCGTCGGCAATTTCATGGGTGAAAAAACTGATTACTGAAGCACCAATCAGAATCCATATCATGAAGTCCTCAAATTGCCTTAGGAATCTGACTACAACAGGAGTTGGTTTTTCCTGCTGCAGCACATTTTGGCCCATTTCAATCATCCGTTTTTGGGCTTCTTGGCCAGTCAGCCCGGATATCAGATCTGATTTCAGTTCAAGTGCGACTTCGTCCGTACGTTGGTTGTAAAACATAAAAGCTTTCTCCTTATCACTCGTGTCCGTTTTTCTTAGTATACCACTTAAGAAGGTTTACGAACCTGTCGATTTATACTGCGACAAACCGAATCTGAAAAACAGCAGCGAGCCGATCAAAAACAGTATGCAAAATGGCGTGCTTACCATCGCAAGCGGTTTTGCCACTCCAAAATAACTGTCTCCCACCTTGTTTAGCACAAGAAGGACAGGAAAATAGACAGTCATGGCTATGGGTACGATATAAGTGAAAAAGGTCGCAAACCATTTTTCATAGATACTCAGGGGAAACTGCCCCATTTGAAGTCCGCCGTAGGTAAAGGCGTTCATCACCTCAAGGCTCTCGACAGCCCAGAAGGAGAAGGTCGCCTGCACAAGAAGCAGCGCGAAGTAGACAATCATCGCATTGAGGATTCCCATACTCAGCAGCCCCCACTGGCCTAGCTTGACAATCCCAAGGCTTGTCACAGCATAGGCAAAAGGAATCGCTCCTTGAAGGAAGCGTCCGATATTCGCGGCTTTGAATTCTGATCCGAGTACTTGAAGGATGATGGATCTGGGTCTTACCAGAAAACGGTCAAGCTGGCCGGTTCTTATGAGATTTCCGAACATATCAAACCCTCTTGCCACCGCCTCCACCACAGAAAAGCTCATATGAAGAAGTCCGTACAGCAGGCAGATTTCCGGGAGCTTCCAGCCGTCGATCATGCTGAACCGCTCAAAGATGATGTAAAGCCCTATCACATCGATAAAGGACGCTAAAAAGCTGCCCCAGGCCGACATGAAAAAGCTGAGTGGATACTGCATCTGACTTGCGATTTTAGCACCTGCGAGTTTTATATACAATGTTGAATTTTTCAAATCAACCTCCTTGAACGACTACGTTTTTCAGCTTGCTCTCCAGTAGACGGTCATTGAGGAGCAAGACAAAAATGATCCAGAAGACCTGCACCGCCATCGAAAACAAAGCATCCCCGCCGCTCAAGTGGCCCATCAGCACCCTTGCTGGAGTATCCATAAGACCTGCGAAGGGAGTATAGCTGAAAAAGACCTGCAGTCCGTCCGGGAAAAGCGGTATCGGTAGGATCAGTCCGCTGAAGAACATCATTACAATTGGAAACAGCTTTGCTATTCCATCCGCAGACATCAGATAGATGGTCAGTATGTTAAGCGTATTGTTGAGCATGCCGGCGAGTATCCATGCCAGTAGGAGCACAATCACCGATAGGATCGCAGTCCGCACCGACAAAGGTAGCACCAACTTGTAAGGCGCAGGCAACAACATGGCTACTATCAAGATCGGTATTCCCCTCATCATGGGCATCACCCCGCGTCTGGCGAGGGACCGCATGAGCCAGGCCGTGCTGATCCTTACAGGGCGAACCATCTCGTAGGCGATCGATCCTTCCCTGATCATTGCAAGCACCTCGGGATCGGGACGCCATGCCATGAGGGTGAGCAGCATCTGGGTCATCCATATGTAGGTGACCACCTGCTCAAGGCTCATCGGCTGTACCGCGGCACTCCCTGCGTAAAATGCGATCATCACAAACACCCGCATGAATCCGAATGCGAACTGTGTGAAGACACCCGCGAGCGCTTGCGCCCGATACTGCAGGGCCATCATGCTTTGTGTCTTGAGCATCAGCAAATAGGCTTTCATGACCATTCACCGTAAAGCCTTGCGATAATCTCCTCGATAGGCGGATTCTCTACCAGAAGGTCTTTGATGTTCACTTGTTCCGCAAGCCACTGGATCGCATGTTGCGGCAAAAGCTCTTCGGGATTGAACTCCATGATCAGCTTACCGCCCTTTTGACTCATCAAATCCAGTTTAGGCATGGACTGAGTGATCGGTTTACCGTCATAGTCGACGATAATCCTTTTTTTATTGTGAACGCGTTTTCTAAGGTCGAGTAGGGATCCGTCAAAGGCGAGGCTTCCATGGTCGATGACCATCACCCGGTTGCATAGGGCTTCGATGTCGTCCATGTCATGGGTTGTAAGGATGACAGTGGTTCCATACTCCCTGTTGAGCTCCTGAACGAAGCCTCTGACCGTCTGTTTTGACGTGGCGTCAAGACCGATTGTAGGTTCATCTAGAAAGATGATTTCGGGTAGATGCAATAAGGATGCGACCAGTTCCGCCCTCATTCTTTGCCCCAGGCTCAGCTGTCTGACAGGTCTATTTATGAACTCATGAATACCGAGACCTTCAATCAGCCAGTCAAACTGTTTTTTATAAATATCATCGGGCATCCTGTAGATCGCCTTTAAGAGATCAAAGGAATCCGCAAGTGGCAGATCCCACCAAAGCTGCGACTTTTGTCCGAAGACCACACCAATTTTGGAGGCGTGTTCCTTTCTGGACTGGTAGGGTACAAGTCCGCCTACTGAGATGCTGCCCCTATCCGGCACAAGGATACCTGTAAGCATTTTTATCGTCGTCGATTTGCCGGCGCCGTTTGGCCCCAGATACCCGACTAACTCACCTTTTTTAATTTCGAATGATAAATCTCTGATTGCTTGAACTTCTTGATAGCTTCGTTTGAAGAACTGCTGGATTGCGGCTTTTGAACCGGACCCTCTGACGGGTACTTTAAAACTTTTGGAAAGATCTGATACTTTGATTTGCATTGGTTACCTCCTGTAGCGACAATTTCAAAAATGACAACTACTACAGCGCTCCACATGTCACTCGTGGAGAATATAGGTTTGCGCTCGGCAGTGTCCATTGGGATTTACCAAGTCGGAAAATCAGTATATCACTTTGAATTCAAGCTGTCCAGACCGTTTAAACACCTCATGGAACCGAAAATTTTTATAATGGTTTTTTCCAACATCATCCGTAAATCCCTTAAAAGAGACAGTTCTACACCCATCGGGATTTATTAAGTTTTCATGTCCTGTCACAGCGGTGTGTAAATCTAACACAGTTTGGTATATATTAATAGTAGGACTGCAAATTTTCTGTCAGCAGTACCACTAGTCTAAGAAAAGGAGGTCAATATGTCAAAACGAATGCTTTTAGTATTTTTAATCGCTATATTTGCAATTCTGCCGCTAAGTGCCGACGCTTATCAACCGATAACCGTGCTGATCGATGGACAGCCGCTCGTTTCAGATGTTGACCCACAAATCGTCAACAGTAGGACACTTGTCCCGCTGAGGGCTATCTTCGAATACTTCGGTGCCGATGTGATGTGGGATGGAACCACAAAAACCGTCACAGCGACCACTTCTGATAAGACCATCAAACTGACCATCGATGAGGTCACCGCTTATGTCAATAATAAGCCAAGCCTGCTTGATGTTCCAGCAACCATCATCGATAGTCGCACCATGGTACCGCTTCGATTCATTTCAGAGGCCCTAGGGGCCCATGTCGAGTGGCAGGCGGATACCCGAACGGTTCTGATCACAACTAAAAGCACCAAGCCATCCGGGTCCTACGAGGATATTTCTCTGGGGATGTCATTTGATGAGGTGGCTTCTGTCTTAGGCGATGTGGACCGAGTGGTGGAGAGCATGTTCGGTTTTCAGTGGAACATGTTTCATAACGACTATGCGGATTTCAACATGATCGGCATACGTGATAACCGGGTTGTCGCGATCTATTCGATGGCCGGGATTCAAATCGGAGACAAGACCATCAAGCTTGGGGATACCCGGGAACTTGCAAGAGACACTTTTGGTTCGACGATCGACTACATCATCAAGGGCTCCAGCAAATACTACTATAACGAGACCGACATCGATATCTTCAAATTGAGCACATCCTATCTGAGAGTCTTTTATGACGACTACGAGGGCACTACCGTCACTTCTGTTTATCTACTGGATCAGTCCGAAGAGACCCGGCTTAGGGGGTATTACGGAACACCGACGGAAACGCTTCGGGATTCATTCGAAAAGCAGCTATTCGATCTTGCAAACGCCGAGAGAAAATTGAGTGGCTTAACCCCCTTTGAATGGGCACCGGAGCTGGTTCCTATCGCAAGGGCCCATAGCCAGGATATGATCGACCGTGCCTTCTTCGACCACGTCAATCCAAGCGGCCTGTCACCACATGACAGACTTAGACTTAGCGGGCTTGATTACCAGACTAGCTCTGAAAACATCGCCTGTGGTCAGATAAGTGCTATTTTCGCACATGAGGACCTGATGAACTCAATCGGTCACCGCAAGATAATCTTAGGTGATTCACAGCGTTTTGCCGCGGGAGTGGCATTCGGAGGCACCTATTATCAGTACTTCACTGAAAATCTATACACTCCCAACTGAATGAGTTCAAAAAAGACAAATACCGCAGAAACCTCTGCGGTATTTTTTATTAGTCTTCAAATGGTAAGTTCAAATCCTGTGTCCCTTCAAGTACAAATCTTCCGTTTTTAATGATGTCGATTTGCTCTGCGTTTTGGACTTCGACATAGATCGCTTCGAGGCTATCGTATGGAAGCGTGATATCCGTATGGACATTCGTATAGGCCTTGTCCATATCCGTGTGGCGTCTTTCGGAATACTCGTTGGTTCTAGCGATAATTTCCTTGCCATCCATCGGATTGTATACAGGATGATCTTCAGCATAACTGAAGCAGGTGTCCCCGATAGCAAAATGCGGACCCATTTTTTCAATGATCAGTATCGGCAGCTTGTCCTGTATGCCGTACTTTTGTGCCACCACGTAGGCTAAGGTGTTGGTTCCGATGGCGAACTCGCCGATCGGCAAGGATTTATGCGGGAAGATGAGGTTTTCTTCGATGTACTTTCTATTTTCCTCTTCTGAGTCGAAATTCGTACAGCTATAGTCGGAGATCATACCGTCGACAAAGGTCAGCTTTAGGTTGTGGTATCTGAAATCATCAAGGTAGATGTCCTCGACATGCAGCACTCCCTGCGTTCCCTTTAAGACCGGCGAGGTAAACACCTCACCTACCGGTATGTTCACATCGGCGACGCAGTTTACAAAATTCGTCTGTTTTTCTTTGTCTGCGATCGGATACATGGCTACCTTGATGTCTGTCGCATTGCCGTCTTTGCCTTTGACGACTACGAACTCACCCTGGTCCAAGGCGCTGATGATATGGTGTTGCATGCGTTCATAGCTTTCACTGTCTAGTTTGTTGACCTGGTAGATGTCCTCGAAGATCGCCTCAAACTCATCACCTATCTCAGGTGTCGGGAATGCGATGATGCAAAAACTTCTTTCCTTTTCGGGAACGTGTTTTTCAATCAATTGCCTTCTAGAACCCATCAACTTCTGATACAAGGCATTTTGATTGTCTTTGAGTGTGACTCTTGCCTCATTCGGTTGTGGGCTGAATGGAACCTCGCCGAACTTTTCAACAAAAAGTATTCCCGAATAATCAGCCAAAAGATCATGTGTGCAGTCGCATGCCTCAGTCATGGCTTTGACTTGTTCCTGTACAGTCTCTTCATCCAGATACAAGCCCACATCGAATTTATGGTCGTAAGCGACCTGCTTGTTGTATGCGCTGGTTTCCAGTTCTGAGACAAAACCTGAAAGCCCTTTTGTTTTTAAGTATTTAAGTATGGATTTTGTCAATCGTTCCTGACCTAAGACGCCAACAACCCTAACGCTGTTTCTTAGGGACATGTCCTTGTTGTCCCTAACGAAGCCGTTGACATAGGCCTCGACAATGTGTTTTCCCATTTCATCGAGCTTGGCTTCCGGGTAAGTGCTTAAAAATCTAGCCGTACGCTCCTCGTATTCGCTGACGAAGTCTCCGAACGCGTAGAGGTAGTCTGTAGTGGAAAGGTCGCTTTTTTCAACCAATCTTGTATAATGACTTTCTTTTGTCGACATCACCTGCTCGACATAGCTTTCAAATCTGTCTTTGGCATGTTCTAAAACATCGCCTTTTAGCAGCTCGCAAGCTACTTCATAGGTCAAAGTCTCCGACTCATAGTGCTCAAAAGCCGCTAAAGCGAGCTCGTTCAAGGCTTCTATGTTCTCAAGTCTCGTTTGATAGGCATAACCGATTCCCGATTTCATTTTATAGTACATCGCAGATAAGGCCACACCCAGTTCTCCAAGTTCCTTCTTGGCATGAACAGGATTCGCATACGAAGTCTCGTAAGACTCAGGTCTGAACTCTTGATAAAGCGCATTGTTGAGCGTTTTCATCTTTTCTACAGGCTGATCCTCTACTGGCTTGTCGGTAAACTCGATACCCAGCTGTGTGATTCTCACATTCCATGCGAGCATCGTGCGAAGCAGGCTGGAAACCTTGCTTTCATCCTCTTTTAAAAAGAACTGGGCCTGTTCCAGCTGATCGATTTGTCTTTGCAATATGTTTTTCATGTGTGATATCCTCCTAATAATATTATGCACTAAATCTGGAAATGATGATAATAATTTTTTTCTTATAAAAAAAATCCCCGATGGGCATCGGGGATTCGTTTCATCATTTACTTATTTGAATGCTTTTGCCGCTTTAATAAAGTCTCTGAACAGCGGATGTGCTTTTAATGGTCTCGACTTGAACTCTGGGTGGAACTGACCGGCTACATACCACGGATGATCTACCAGTTCGATGATCTCGATCAAACGTTCGTCAGGTGAGATACCGCTAAACACCATACCGTTTTCAATAAACATATCTCTGTAATGGTTGTTGAACTCATAACGGTGACGGTGGCGCTCGTAGACAAGCTCATGTGAATAAGCGTCATGGGCCTTTGTACCGTTTTGAACCTTACAAGGGTATAGTCCAAGTCTCATCGTACCGCCAAGTTCTTCAAGATCTTTTTGATCATGCATGATATCGACAATAGGATTCGTCGTCGTCTTGTCGAGTTCCGCCGAGTGGGCATCTGTAAGGCCAAGAACGTTTCTTGCAAACTCGATCGCCATCACTTGCATTCCAAGACATATGCCAAAAGTTGGGATCTTATGTTCGCGGGAATACTTCATCGCAGCGATTTTACCTTCAACTCCGCGGTCACCGAAGCCGCCCGGCACCAATACGCCATGCGCTCCTTCAAGCATTTCCTGCGCATTCTCATCGTTTATCTCTTCGGCGTGTATCCAGTCGATTTCTACTTCGACGTTATTTGCTAGTCCCGCATGCTTTAAGCTTTCTGCAACTGAAAGATAAGCATCCTTAAGCTCTACATATTTACCTACTAGAGCTATTTTCACCTTTTCTGTCAAGTTGAGCTCTTTTTCTACAAGAGCCTCCCATTCTGACAAGTCAGGCTCGCCGCAAGTCAGATTAAGGTGATGGCATACCTTTTCGGCAAGTCCTTCCTTTTCAAGTACTAGCGGCACTTCATAGATAGAACGGGCATCTAAGTTCTGGATGACGTTATCCGCATCCAAATTGCAGAATAGACCAATTTTTTCTCTTACCTCACGTACGATGTCATGCTCTGTACGGCAAACGATCAAATCAGGTTGAATACCGATTTCTCGTAACTCCTTGACGCTATGTTGCGTCGGTTTAGTCTTAAGCTCACCTGCTTTTCCAAGGTATGGAACAAGGGTCAGGTGGACATACATCACGTTTTCCTTACCTATGTCGTACTTGACCTGTCTGATCGCTTCAAGGAAAGGCAGACTCTCGATATCCCCTACGGTACCACCGATCTCGATGATGACGACATCCGGATTGGCATCTTCAGCTGCTCTGAAGATTCTCTCTTTGATTTCGTTGGTGATATGCGGGATAACCTGCACAGTCGCACCCAGATAGTCACCTCGACGCTCCTTGGCGATGACAGAACCGTAGATTTTTCCAGTTGTGGCATTTGAGTTTTTTGTCAGGTTGATATCGATGAAACGTTCATAATGGCCTAGATCCAAATCGGTTTCTGAACCGTCTTCTGTCACATAGACTTCCCCATGCTGATAAGGGCTCATCGTGCCCGGATCGACGTTTATATACGGATCCAACTTTTGAATGGACACCTTAAGCCCTCTAGCTTTAAGTAGCTGTCCAAGCGATGCCGCTGTGATACCTTTACCTAGCGATGAGACCACACCGCCTGTAACGAAAACAAATTTAGTACGCATACCTACCTCCATAACTTCGCTGACTCCACAGATTATCTATATTCTATACCTAAGGAATGCAGAATTACCCCAAAAAAAGGTGAGAGACCACCCCTGCGGATGGTCTGCTAAACTCCGAAGTACTTAGGCAGCCACCCGCGCGGGCTCTGCATATTTAGTTTATTAATACAAATTGGCCAAGCGATGCTTGACCAATACTCTAACTAATATATCTTCTTTCAAACTGAGTGTCAAGAAGAAAAACCGTTAGATTTTCTAAATCTTTTCTCTCTATTTTACTTCGATTTCAAACGTAGGAGGATTTTGCATATGTTTCTTTACTGCACATAAATCCATCGAGTTTATAATTGCTTTATGGTATTTTTCTGGAAAATCCGCAGCCGTATGAAGCACAAGCTTGACATTACCGATAAGTCCCGTCTCCTCATCTTTTTCAGTATCCAACTCGAGAGACATCCCTTCTGTGGACAAACCTCTCTTTTCGCAAAAACCAGCCGCGTAAATACCTGCGCATGTCGCGATACTTGCCAAGAACAATTCAAAAGGCGTTGGCGCCGTATCGTCGCCACCAGCGCGTTCGGGTTGGTCGGTCGCAACTACAAAATCTCTCACCGAGCAGTTTACTTTTTTGTTTCCTGGAAAAGACACTACCATTCTTGCCATAAGTTACTCCTTTATCGTCAATCGGATCGATGGTTACTTTCCTACTTATTCTAACACCCCTCTTAGCAGGGGGTCAACCTCACTTCAATAGATTGATGGCATAAGTCAGCTGCGTATCGGTCTGCTTAGATCGTGCTTCTGTCTGAACAGCGTTTTCTATTGCAATTTTGGTATCCACGTCCAATAGACCGTTAACAGGAATCGCAAGCTTCTCCTGAAGCGTTCTAAGCAGCTTCTCCGTTACAGGTCCGAAAGATCCGTCCACTGTAAGCTCATATCCAAGGTACCTCATTCGCTCCTGGAGTCCGTAGGTATCGATATCTCTGCTACCGCGTCTAGAAATACTTAAGGAGTTCATCGGCTTGAAGGTCGTAAGCACGGTTTCATACTCGGTCTGGTTTTCAAGGACCACATCCGGTGTCACGCCGATGCCATGGATGCTGACGTTGTCTGGCGTCAAATACTGTGCGATTGTAAGCTTCATCGCGCTATCGTCCGGCAGACCTACGATGTTCTGAACGGTTCCCTTGCCGTAGGTCTGTGTTCCGACGACTGTCGCGCGGTCGTTTTCCTTCATTGCTGCCGCAAAAATTTCTGATGCCGACGCGCTTCCGCCGTTGACCAGTACGACCATAGGTATGGTATACCCCTCAGAAAGGGAGTTATAGATGTAATCGGTGCTGCTAGCGTAATCGATCGTAACGATCCTGTCTCCGACAGGTAAGAAGTAATCGCAGATTCTGACCACCTGATCAAGCAACCCGCCTGGATTGTTCCTCAGGTCGATGACCACGCCGTGTTCAAAGACCTCTTCACTGAGTACCGCACTTAAATGCGCGGCCGTGTTCTGGTCAAATGAGCTGATGGAAATGATATCTACACCGTCCACCTCGCTGTGCTCGACGGTATTCAGTTCGATCACCGCACGGGTGATGGTGATGTCGAAGGTCTCTTTGACATTTACCCTTCTCACGGTCAAGGTGACATCCGTGCCCGTGATACCTCTAATCATGCTGACGACTTTCTCCATCGAAAAGTCCTTGATATCAACTCCGTCCACACCGACAATCAGGTCTCCGGATAGGATGCCCGATGCTTCACCAGGCGTTCCTTTGATCGGCGCGATCACTTCGATGTAGCCGTCCTTAGGCGAAATGGAAATCCCCACACCTGAAAAGCTTCCCTCCATGCTCGAATAGAAGTCATCGTACTCACTTGGAGTGAAATAGTTGCTGTGCGGGTCAAGCGCCTCCATTACACCTTTGTACATGGCGTTTAGAAGATCTTCATCGGTGATTTCCTGGTAGTAGTTCGCCTTGATATAGTCGATCATCACTTGAAGGTTTTCAAAACCCTTATCAAACTTTTCGACGCCGTCCGCATAGATAGGCATGATTGCCATAGAAAATGCAAGTAGCAGAATTATTACTTTTTTCATGTTCGCCTCCATCAATACTGGTGTAAGAGTTTTTCCTTATAGTCGACTGTGATATCCTCACGCAGGTGGTCGATAAAATCGCTTAACATCTTCGCGGCTTCCGCACGCGTCATGAGTTGAAGCGGTCTTATTGTCCCGTCTGGATACCCTTTGACAATTCCAGTTTCCCTTGCCATGTAAAATGCATCTTTTGACCATATCGGTATCTCATAGTCGTCGTTGAATCCCGTATCATAAGGAAGCGCTGGAGCAATTTCCTGTATGCCGATCGCACGAATAAGAATCGTGACCGCCTCGGCTCTTGTAAGAGGTCTTGTAGGCAAGAACTGATTGTTTCCCTCACCGAGCATGAGTCCCTCATTATAAGCGCGTTCAATGTAGATATAATAAAGGCTTTCCCGTTTTATGTCGTCAAAAGGAAGCGGCTGAGCGTTGGGACGGGTAAGTCTTATCACCGCTTCTCTTCTTTGATCCTCTGTCTCTGGTTTCATGTAGTCGATCGTGTTGATGATCGCCCGTGCAAACTGTTCTCTTGTCACATAGGTGTCTGGGAAAAAGAAGGTGTCCGTGTCAAAGGCTTCAAGGCTTCCCATTCTAAAGGATTCCTCTTGCGCCCAATGACCGCCCAAGTCGTTGTACTTGGGTACCGGAAGCCGCGTAGAAGTCTCAAAGGTATAGGTGTTGAAATTGTCCTCCCCTTTGCTCCTTACAACATTCGACCTAGCGCCCGTCGAATCTTTCCCAGGCATGTCGTAGGTGTACTGTAGGACGACTTCGGAGTTTTCGGTTTTTAACAGACCGCCTCTAAAGCTGATATGCTGAACATCGTTTAAGACATAATTGAACTCTGTTCCCTTGTTCGTCGAATATTTGAGCACCACTTTGCCGTCCCAGTTGCTCGCAGATTCGCCGCCGATCATCTCGTAGGAATAGTTGACATCCATCACCTGGGTGTTCAGTGTGGACCACTGGTTCTTATACCCCAAATCCGTCTGTGACTCACCCAAAATTGTCATTTTAGCTTCCGCATTGGTTTCATCACCGTTGATATGAAACACTTTTTTGTAATAGATGTTTCCCGAGTCAAAGCTGATTCCCGGGTGACCGTCGGATATGACCGATTTTGAATACTGGTAGCTGGTCAGGTTATACGTATCGGTGCCCACCACAATTGTTTCCTTGAGCGCACCTACAGGTAGGGTGGTATCGATGATGGTCTGCCCCATGCTGTTGTCACTGTTTTTAACCACGCTGAAGCTGACTGTTCTTTCAAGCGTGGCTTGAGCGGCCTCATTGGCCAAGCTGTACTTGACCGCAAGCGTATAGGTGTCCTTATCCGGAACAGTCGGAATCGTCACTGTTCCAGATAGAATCACAGGCTCACCGGTCACGAAGCTGACTTCCTGATAATAGTATACACCGCTTTTTAAGGTCAAATCTCCCTTGATGCCTCCAAATACCGCGTATTCATCCGCAAAGCTGAGCGGTGCGATAAGTAGTAGAAGGCATAGCAATATGCTGACTGTACGTTTCATGATGTCCCTTGCCCCCTAGCTTATGGTTCGACAAAGAGCACTAGCGCATCTTCATCATATCTTACAATGTAAACCTTATCGTCAATGGACAGCTCATCATAGGTGATTTGCTTATCGTTTTTCATGATAATCGCATTTGTAAGTTCCACAAATGTTTCTGTGGTGTTTGGTACCCATTCGCCATGATGCCTTAAGAAGTTATAGGAATCATAGAGACCGATTCGCTTCCACTGATTGTTGAACTCACTGATTTGTCCTGTCGTGAGTACCGTATCCTCCAAAATGTTGTTCAAGACATCGTCTATCTTCGTTTCTGAGGTAATCGTGTCATCGATATTGTCGAATTCAATGAACTCCTTAAATCTTAGGTTCATGGCCAGAACATTGTCCGATCCATCTGTGATATAGATACCGTAATACCTTTCCTTGCTTAAGCCTTTTCCGTCGATACTGTCATTTTCGGTTCTGCTATAAGATCCGTGGAAGAGTTCTTCCCTGGTGATCGTTGACTTGAGCTTATAATCGTAGATATCGGTGTCGTCGCTCAGGCCCAGTAGCAGCTCACCCTGGTCCACCTTTGTCCAGTCGCTGTTCTCTATGCTCGAAAAATTATTTAACAGCAGACTATAGGAATTCACTTCTTCCAGCGCACCAATGTAGATGCTGTCGAAGATGGTATCGAAATTGCCCACGACTTTGATGAGCTGCGCATAGTCTATGCCATTGACCTGATTCGATACGACAAACACATTGGCATCGTCTCTAAGTGCGTTTTCATCTACAAGGCGGTTCTCCTGCATGAAGATAGTCGCTTCGTCATAGCGGATGTTCCGATTGTTCTTAAGCTCCATACGGTCTAAAACGTTGCTGTAGTCCTTTATTCCTTCGGCATAGTTTTTCTCATATCCTTTTTTGAAGATGAGCTGTGCGATTTCTTTTGTTCCGAAATTGTTCCTTATCACAAAATAAGCATCTTTTTCCTGATAGCTCTTATTGAGCTGCGCTTGGGTGATGATTTCGCCGTCATCATAGATCAGCGCGTCGTTTGCAAGCCTGTAGGTCTCAGTGTATGGATCTGATTCGGATATCCATACTGAGTTTTGTAACCTGAAACGGTTGTTGATGCTTAAAGTGTCTGTAAACTGATTGTAATTGGACACACGGCCCTTTAGCACTTTCGTAAGCAGCTGTTCCGCGCCTTCGATGACAACGCGCGATGGAATCTTAGAATAGATGTTGTCGAAATACAGCTTGACCCTGTCGCCTGTCTTTAAGGTACTGACATTGACTCTCTCATTGTCCTTGTAGATCAATGTGGAAGGTCCGATTTCGTACATGGTGCTTTCATCTTTCAATATTACTTTACCGCCGACGATCGACTGAATCGTAGCCATTTTAATTTTACCGTCATCCGGAATATAGCCGGGTATCGGCTGATAGGAGTCCGATACGATATGGACGGCACGATTGTTGATGACCTGAACTGTCGTAGACGCGCCTACTTTCAAATCAGCGAGTGTCGCCTTATAGAAGTTGACGCTGATCTGCGCATCCGGGTCCACTGCCAGTATCACCAGTTCGTTCTTATAATCGAACAGTACGATCTGTGCAGGATCGGTGGTCTGATCTACAAACCGTAAGGTTCCTTTCACTTCTTTTACTTCGGACTTTCCAACGGATACATAAAGCACTTCATTTTCAAGCGAGTAAACGGTCACCAAGTCCCCTGCGACCAGGTCCTTAGGCTGTTTATATTGTATGCCGTCAACGACGATGTAGTCGTTAGCAATTCCCGAAACATTGTCTTTGACACTTAAAAGGTCTATCATGGCGTCATCGTCAAGCTCTACTCTGATTCTTCTGTTGGTCTGATCGATCGCGTCGACGGTCAGATTTTCAGTCAGATTGGACAAGACCCTTCCCTGGCGCACCTGAATGTCGTCAAGATTTTTAAAGTACTGCAGAAGACGGTCTGTGGTCTGATGGTCCTCCAGAACAACAGTGAACTTGACCATCTCGTCCTGGGTGATATAAGAGATCTCATCACCCAAGCGAAGTGCTGTCTGGTTCTTTAACCCCTGCTTATACACCGCAAGTCCTGTTTTTGCTCCAAAGGTAGGCGCACCTACCTGAATCCGTTTGATCGAATTATCGATATTTCTGATGTAGTAGTCAGTGAAGGTTCCTGTAGGATCTGTGGATTCCTTCATTCCGATGACGACACCGTATTGGGTCAACAAACCTAAGTTGTCTTCAAACTGTTCAAAGACTTGCCCAAGTACAGCTGCGAACTCTTTTCTGCTCATCGGGCCGTACGGGTTGAATCGACCATCGGCTTCAAGGCTCATGATTCGTTGGTCGATCAAGGTTTCAATAGCATCCAGATTCTCCACTCTGATCTGCTGCCAGTCCGAGGCTCCATATAAGGCATTCTGCCCAAACTGGGAATCGATACCCGATGCCTTTACAATCCAGACACCGATATTCTCTCGAGTCGCTTTCTGAGCATAGCCGACCTCTTCGACTACGCCCAGTATTCCAAGGGTTTTCGCTTCTTGATAATAGGCGTCATAAAGCGCCATCATCAAAGTCGACGCAGGCACACCGGGATTGTTGTTGATCACCCTTTGCTTGATCGCCTGATCATCTCCGAACATCCTGACGAGCATGGTGAGCACTTGAATGTTGGTTATCTCCTGGTTGGCGCCGAATTTATTGCCGCCAATTCCTTTTGTGATATCGAACATGGCAAGTCTCACGGCGTTTATCTTATCCTGCCCCGAAACATCGGTAAAATCATATTGGCTGATACGAAGCTGAAAATCCTTGTCGCCAACATAGTCCACAGGTATTTCTTCTGGCAAACTCAAGGCACGGTATTCCTGAACGTATTGAATTTGATTGTAGGGATTGTCGTAAGGGTTCATCCACGCGACTTGCAGTAGCATGAATGTTACGAGTATTAAGCTAATTAATCGTTTCATCTTGCGCTCCTTAATTGTTAACAGTCAAAACATAATAACCACTCGACATGACTTGAATTTTAACTTCATTCGTTGATCTATCAATTGACGAGTTAACAATTGACCATTTCCTTGCGTTTGTATCATAGTGATAAACAGTATAGCTAGATGCTTTTACACTTACTTGCTGTGAGGCGATATTGAATCTGACATCGATTGGAATGATCAGATTGCCTAAATTTCGAGTTCCTGTGTTGTTCGCGATTGTAAAATCGATGCTCACCACAGGCGAGACCGTCTTGACGGTTCTTGGCAACTGGCTTATCGCACTGCTTGTGGAACTGTTCTGCTGCAGGTCTGTCGACCATGTCACATATTCCTTGCTGATTGTGTTGTTCAGTTTAAACTGATCGTTATTGAATCCATAGGGAACATAACTCAAATCCAGTAGTTCCGATCCCAGCGTCATACGCGAATAGTTGCTTTGAATCATCGCATCAGGCATGATGATCTTGATCTTTTTCATGTCCTTGAAGGCGTCCGAAGTCAGATCCACCTGAATGTTTGATGAGAACCTTTCATCCGTAAAGAGGATGGTCAGGTCAGATCCTAACATTTCGCTGGTCGCAATCTCTTTTAATCCTGGAAGCAGTCCACCGTCGTTGTCGGGATCGCCCAAGGTTACTATCTTCTCATACTGAGCGTACTCGAGATAGACGATGTTCGACCATGCCGATGAGCCGTATTCATTGACTGCCTTTACGACAAAATAGATTTTGTCAGGGGAAACCAAATCGTAAAACCCGTCGAGTCTAGTAATCTTATAGGGTTCTAGGGTTGTTGTCCCTAAAGAGTTGAAATCCCTATAGTCGTTACTTGTCAGCTGTGTTCTCGATTTTCTTCCAAGATAGGTATAAAGCTCATAATACTTCACATTATCCACGTGGTAGTTGAACAGCTTGATATACTGGTCGTTCACCACTTCAACCTTTAACGAAGTCGGCGCTGAAGGAACAGGAACACTATACCTGATCTTCGCATTCGAATCGCTAAGTCCCGTATCGGGATTGATGACTGTGAGTACATATTCCCTTTCTTCGAAGACTTCGGGTGTGGTGACAAGCAGCGTGTTCTCATCGACAAACTCCACTTTAGGCGCCAGCACTCCACCTTGTATCACATAGGTCTTGTCGTCCTTGTAAAATCCGATTTCACCGGTACTTCCAGCAATCTGAAGTATCCGCTGCCCTCCGAAAACGACTTTCGCACCGCTTTGGAAGTTGGTGCCTGTCAGTTTGATCACTTGACCGCCTTCAGTGGAAACCACTGATACGGGACTTGAACCGTCTTTTGAAACTATCTCATCTGCCACTGTAGGGTAGCTGATTACCGTCAAGGCGCCGTTAAGTGTCACTGTACCGAAGTCGGTATTGATGACCTGAATATTTTTGGGACCGGCTGTCAAATTGGCCGGAACCACAAATTGGATGAATCGTCCGACATCCTCAATTGCAAAAGGCGTAACCGGAACGCCACCTATGGAACCGATGATGACTAAGGCTCCTGCCCTGAAGTCTGTTCCGCGTATCTCTACCACATTTCCGCCATACTGGGATGTGCGATTTGGAACCAGTCCCTTGATCACAGGTAAACTGAGCGGCTTACGGTAGATGAAGTAGATCAGACGCTTATCGGTTCCCAGCTTGTTCACATCCGTCGTATTGGCGATACCTCCATCGGTGTTTTCAATGATGATAGGCAGCTTCACGTTGATGTCTGTGGCGCTCCCCGCCGGAACTTTCGCAATGATGACCTCAAGGTCGTTCACTTCATCGTAGGTGATGTCGAGCACTTGTGCGGCTTTCGTTCCAAGATAGACCTTGACCCCGTCCCTAAAATCATGTCCTCTGATTTCGATGTCTATTCCACCGCTTATCGAGGCCTGTACCATTCGCTGTTCCGTACCGGTCGGATTCTCTACCGAATTGGCCGGTATGGGTTCGAAGGGACTTACTGATTGTATGGTCGGTTTTGATGCCGGGTTGGTGAACTTGAATCCGATGGTTGCGACTCCACCGTCCGGATTGAACACATACACGGTGACAGGATCCACAGTGTAATATGCGGGTGTGGTTAATGTCAGCTTGCCGGTCGTTTCAAAATCGACCTTTGGCGCATAGCCTCTACCAACAAACAAACGCTTACTGATAGGATCCACTTTTACCCTGATCCATTCATAATCCGTTGCTGTATTGAAGACTGTCGGCGTGGTGTAATTGTAGCCGACGGGTTGATAATAGTAAATGTCATTTTTCAGCATTCCCGTAGGAATGAATACTTCCGAACCGTCATAGTTTGTAAAGCTCCTGGAATAGATGACTCCGCCTTCTTCGAGTTTAACATCGATGCCGCCTGCATTTCCGTCATAGGATACACTCAGGCCGCCTTCGATGTTCACTGTCGCCCTATTCGCGTTGATCCGTCCATCGTTCGCGTTTCCTATAGGAACAGAGGTGTTGGTCAGGTCTCCAAAGCGCACAAGCGCTTCGACCTGGTTTCCAGAGTCCACAATCTGCGTGGCGTCGTCGTTCAGATAAGCCATAAAGGAGTCATCGGCAAATCCGCTACCGACGATCTCGCGTAGTTCTCCGCCTGTTCTAGCGCCTTGGTTTGGATTGATATAGGTGACTTTCGGTTTTGAAGCTTCAAAGGTGTAGCTCATTTTGTTGGATACGCCCGCGTCGTTGTTCATCACGATGACGTCTTTTACGCCTTCTGTGTTCGTCGGCACGATCACCTTAAGATAATCCACATCAAAGTCAACTATTTTTGCCAGCTGCGTTCCAAAGTAGACCCTTGGTAAAATCGGTGAGGCATAGTAGTAGTCATATCCGTAATAGTTGGCCCCGCCCGGCATCGACGTCTGTTCCCATAAGTCGACACTTCCTTCATATCTCTTCTGAAGCAGATGGTCCCATTTGACCACGGTAGCGAGTTTGCTGTTGATATTGGTGAAGGTGTCGATTCCGGTGTCGTAGCCAGAGCCTCCGCCTAGATTGACGTAGGGTTCAAAGAATCTGAAGTCTTCGCCGATGATCTCGACTACCTCTCCACCGTTGGTGCTACCTTTATTTAGAATAACCTGACTTATTTTTGGCGTCGATGCAGGCTTCACATAGGTAAAACCGTCTTTGAGCTGCGCGCTACCGCCGTCGTTGTTGACAATAACGACGGATACCGCCAGTTCACCGACTCCGAAAACTTCAGTGATATCGACTGGATACGTCGGCACCTTTACTTCCATCTGCGTCCCTGCCAGATTGACCGACTTGTTTGCAGGAGGTACGAGTATTCCGTCAAAATAGATCTGAGAGGTTTCTTTAAAATCCTTACCGATCACTGTAACGATATATCCGCCCGATACCGATCCGCGGTCCGGGGTGATGCTTGCGATGCTCGGTTGAGTCGCCGGTAGGTGATAATAATAGAATCCGTCGATCTTCGTATCCGACTTGGTATCTGGATTGACTACCGTAACATCCTTGGGTCCGGTGCTCGAAGCGATATTCGGAACGACGAACTCGAGCTTGTCTTTTGTAGCGACCTTCACACGGCTTCCGACAATACGTTTGTCGTTACTGTCATAGGTAAAGGCTGTGCGCATCTTCAGCACGATCGGCTGAGCCGTGTTCACGGTCAAGTTCGTCTGGTTGATGCTCACGTCATAAGCGTTGAGCGACTGGTCTATGGCCTTGAATACGGGAACATCGACACTAGAGCCCGTGGCTTTTATGGTAAATACGTTGAACTGTCCGTTTGTCAGCCTTAGGCTGTTGTCCGCCAGCTTTTGAAGTGTGAAGAAGTCACCTGTGTTCTCATCTTCAAGAATCACTGCATACCAGTAGTCGGAAAGATCCGCGGTCAACTTTTTATTGATCGTATAGTTGGCCCTTAACAGGTTGTTGTCAAGTCTTACCTTAAAGGTGACGGGACTTGCAGCGTTTATGGTGATTGAGCTTGCATTGAACGTAAAGGCTCCTACTAGGGCGCCGGTATTGTCAAAGGCCTGGTAGCCGCTGATCTCATTGTACTTCAAGGTGTAGATGATCTGATTCCCGTCATAGATCTGAGGGTTTCCATCCGCATCAAAAGTAAGCTCGTAAACCACCTGATCGTCTTGGCTTGTGATCAGTGTATTTACATAAAACGGCGACACTTTGATTCTACCCGCTTCATTGCTCACCAGATTATAGGTCGAATCGGGAGAGGTGTAGTCTATAAATTCGATTTCTCCGAAGCTGTTGTAGTTATAGGTATTGATATCCTCACCGTCAAGCAGCACTCTTGTTCCCAGCAGCCTGAATCCGTCAAGGCCTTCGGCTGTCGCTGCCGCAGCATCGGGTTTGAAGTAGTTGTCTCCAGAGACAACCACCAAGGTGTCCACAGTTCCCTTATTGGGCGAAACCACATTGATGAGCGGGTCCTGATTGAAGGACTGCACATAGTAGAAGTCCCTCACTGCAAGTCCACCAAGCGGATTAAGCACCTGAACCTGAGTTTTTGTGACACGTCCGACAGGAGCCCTGAAGGTCAGCGTCATGCTGTTACCCTGGGGGTCGATCGCACGGACGACTTCACCTACATCGATTCCGTCGATGTACACCTTGACGCCGTCCTGAAAGTTCGAACCTGTGATAACGATCTCTTCTCTTGAATCCGCAGTGACAATGCTTGGTACCACCGATTCAATCACAGGCGTGTCTGTAGCAAGCACAAAGTCAATGATGTCGAGCACGACATAGCCGTCCCCTAAGTCATTGGAATTTCTTTTTGGATTGATGACCTGAATGTTTTTCTTCCCACCGGACGGCAGGGTCACTTCCCTTGGAAGGTAGACATTGATTCTCTGCCCGATCTCGTTGCCGACCGAGCCGTCGATGATGTTCTTATTGCTATCAAGGATGACCATGTCCACACTGACTCCCGGCACGATCCCGTCTTTATCGTAGATCGTTCCGTTAGGCGAGCCGCTGGTGTCGTTCTTATCGAATTTGACAACATAGTCGCCGTCACCTAGGGTGTCGGTCACCTGGATGAGCACGACTGGGTAGTTAGTGTGGATGATTCCAGAGGAATCGGTATATTTATTAACCAGGAAGTCGTCCCCTTCAATGGAAAGAAGGGTGTTTTCCTTTGGACTGAATGCAGGATTGATCTGCACCTTGTCCGGAGTCACGCTGTTGATGATCGGTTCTATCGAACTTGGAATAAACTCGAATCCGTCAAGTACGGTGACCGATTGGCTGAAGGTGAAGACTAGACCGTTTTCATCCACGATTTCCGTATCGAGTTCCACGATGACGTCTTTGAATGGATCAGCCTGGGCATCGTCGATGATATCGGATATCGTATAAAGATAATCGTCCGCACCGATTTTTGCATACTTGACTGTTCCTGTACCCGTCAGTTCGAAGAAGGCCTGCTTTGAGATGATCGCTTTGATTGTTCTTGATAGCGTATCGACAGGCACCCCCTTGAAGGTCAGGTTTGTTTCATCAAAATCGATGTTCATCACCCTGTTGGCAGCCGATGGCGTCGCAGAAGTGATTCCGATCGATCCTGATCCCGAGACAAGTTCCGGGATGTTCGGTGTAATCAGATTACGACCGATGATCTGTATGTTGGCTCCCTCATCCGTTCCGGTCTTGGGATTTATCTTTGTAATCGTTGGTTTGAAGACCGCATCGAGCAGGTTGAAGCCTTCGGTCAGATCGTATCTAGCGACGATCTCGTTGTTCACCACATCGACAACCACAACCCTCTTGGTACCAAGGGCGATCTGGGTGTTGTTGGGTATCTGAACGCTCATTCTCTGCTTATCGGACGACAGGGAGACGCTCGGCGACCTCTTATCCTCAGAAAATGCGAAATCATTGTCGGTCGTATTTAAAAAATAGACCTGATAGTTTCTGGCATCTGAGAATTTAGTCGAACTAAGCGTGATGATATCACCCTTGCTGGCGGCATTGGGATACATGCTTACAGGAGCGATATCCAGGTTTTCTAAAATTCTGAATGCGTTTTGATAATAATACGTAACTTCGATATTGGGATCACCGGCAGCGGTCTGCGTGAGCGTGATGTCCTGGTATCCCAAGGCTCCTGGCGCTGTAGGTGAAAAAGCCACATCCGAAGCGGTCTGACCGATTCCGGATAGGTAGTCTCGAATGTTGTACTGCTGGATACCGCGACCAAAAGTTCCCGTGATGGTGGTATCGTTGATTCTGTCAAGATTGGAACCGCTGATCACAATTTCCTCCGCCTCGTCCTGGTTGACGATCGCAGTGCTTGAGCTTGTGATGTTCGGGAAGTTCGGCGTGTTCAGGTTGATGATCTTGTTCCCGATGTATATTTTACCTGTAAACGAGTCCGCCTCATCGAAGTCCAACACGTAATTCAAGAAGAAATCGTTCGAATCCGCATGCAAGGTTCCAAGCGCTGTCGGAATACCGCCCTCTATTTCAAACAGGACGTTGATTCCAGTAAGGTTGCTACCGATCAGGATGACATTACCGCCTGTGACATCGTAGCCAACATGTTGCTTGATGAACTTGACATTGGTGACGGTCGCGCCGTCCCCGACATCGAGCGCCCAAGCGGTAAGTGGCGCGACATAGGTGAAATGACTGAGCATCAAGAGTGCGACTAGGATCAGTGAAATTATTTTTTTCATAGTGCGCCTCCTAATTGTAGATATCAAGCAGCATCACCCCTTGGTAACGTACCTGAATATACGGTTTCGATTTGGGTTGTGTCGATTGAAGCGTCCCGGTCGAAGTCAAGTAGTAGACTTCACCAAAGGAATATTGCAGATTTGTGCTTTCCCATTTATCTTTGGCCTGCAGCAAAAGACGCTCCACTCCCGTATAGGACCATTTTTGAATTAGAATGTCATAGAGGTCCAGCCACTGCTGCTCGATGTCGATCGCCGACCTATCCTCCGGTGCGAAGCCGGACTGAATTCTGAGGGTTATGCCCATGTCGGATCGTTCGCTGAGCACCAGCTGGGTTGCGCCTGTGGTCGGGGTCTTGTAAGCGTTGATAAAGTCCGTCGACGCCTGTGGTCTATCGAGTCCCCACTTATACTTGGTGAGTATGTTGTCGACGAGCATGAAGACCTGTTCTCTTGTCGCGTCATTTTTAGGCGCGAATCGGTTGTTGCCGACTCCGTTGACTAGACCGTGGAATTTACAGTAGTTGACACCGGTCTTTGCCCATGAGGCAATTTGACCGTCGTCTGAAAAAGGCGTCTGAGTCCCGTACTCAGGAGAAAGACCCAAGATCGTAAGCTCCCTATAGAGCATGGTTGCGATCTGTTCTCTTGTAACTTTGGCCTTAGGCGCGAAAACGGTCGATGACATGCCGTTGACAATCCCAAGCCGGTAAGCGGCCCCCACATACGGATTGTCCGTGTCTTCAAAGTTATGGGTCTGCGGCAAGAGCTCTAAAACCGTACCGCTCGCCTTGATATATAGCCTTACCGCCATTTCAGCGAATTCTTCCCTTGTGATGGCTTGCTGCATCGCGTTCAAGTCCGAAAGGGCTCCTTCGACGACGCCTTGAATATTAAGCTTAAAGACTGCGCGCTGCGACCAGGTCGCGGGAAGCGCCCATGCCCCCTGAAGGGTCAGCAGTAAAGCAAGGATCAGTATTAACGTTCTTTTCATATATTACGCACCTTTCCATCTTGGTGATATAAACATTGACCTACAGTATGTTATCGGCAAAACTAGGCCATCCATAAAGGGTCTAGAGTACTAAAACAGCTAATTCGCCTAATTTAATTATACCTTATTCGCACCCTGCCTTATTTTAAATTCAGATTACGAGTTTTTTGAAATTGAAGTGGCCATCACCCGTGACTTCTGATAAACTACAGTCATACCATTACAGTAAGAAGGAGGCTACTATGGATTTTGTTAAAGAATACCTTACCGCGGTAGATATCGCAGGCATCGCATATGCGCTGATCACATTCCTTGTCGGTTGGAGCATCATAGGCGCTGTCAATAAATACATGCCCAAAACCCTTGCAAAAACAAAATTGGACGACACACTCAAGCCCTTCGTCACTTCACTTATCATAATCGGAGCAAAAGTGATTCTGATTGTAACCGTCATAGGAATGCTCGGTGTTGAGAACACCAGTTTCGTCGCAATTCTGGGGGCGGCAAGTTTTGCAGTAGGTCTCGCCTTTCAAGGCACGCTCTCAAACTTCGCAGGTGGCGTACTGCTGATCACACTGCGACCCTTCAAGGTCGGCGATGTCATCTCAGCCGCTGGATTCACAGGCACCGTCGAAGCGGTACACATCTTCAACACCGTCATCGTCACACCCGACAACAAAGTCGCGCTCATTCCAAACGGAACATTATCAAACACAAGCATACTCAACTATTCCATCAAGGATACAAGACGTGTGGATTTGAATTTCGGTGTAGGCTATGATGCGGATATCGACCGAGTCAAAAGCATCTTGTCAGAGATCATCGCAAATCAGCCGGGAACCCTTTCCGATCCAGCGCCCTTTGTCGCCGTTTCTGAACACGCCGACAGCGCAGTCATCTTTGTCGTTCGCGTCTGGGTCAATGCAGCCGACTTCTGGGCGGTTCACTTTGGACTTCTCGAGACGGTTAAAAAGCGATTCGACCAAGAGAACATCAGCATTCCTTATCCGCAAATGGATGTTCATTTAGACAAATAGAAAGGACTCTTCATGTTCGCACCTAAATTACCTAATGATCCGCACCTGCTGCTAAGTATGGTCAACATGAAATTGAGAGATGAGTACGATTCACTTCACGCGCTTGTCGATGATTTTCATATCGACAGCCACGATCTGATCAACAAACTCGCACTTCATGGATATGTCTATCATGAGAAGAACAACCAGTTTGTTCATCAAGAGGTTTTTCAGAAATAAGAAAGTCCACCCGATATTGATTTTGTCGGGTGGACTTTTATCTTTTATTCGATAAGCAGGATCAGGTTCATGTTTTTGATTGAGATGGTGGTTCTATCACCGTTCATTTCGCCATTGATGTTTTGAACGATGGCCTTATAGGTTTTTCCGTTTTCCTCAAAGACGATTGTCGCATCATCGGCACTTACCATAGCGTCCCTGTTCTCTCTCCCTTCGATCCATTTGATGATGGGAAGGTTTGTGAGATAGACGTCCTTATCGTAAACGTCAAAGTCTCCCGCCTCATTTTCAATCAGATGGACTCCCAGCTTATTTTGAACCCCGTCATACCAGTTGATCCTGACGAGCCTTGTATATCCCTCGATATCCATATCCATCTGTTCGTTATCCGACCAGTAACTGAAGTATTCTTCCTGGAATCTAGGATATCCGTATCCGTCATACTCAAAACCGAAGACCTCTTTTGTGTCGCTCGTTTCAAACCCCTCAGGCAGGAGCTTTAGGTCGCTTAGTTCGTGCTGCCAGCTGAAGTAGTGGATGGCGTCGATGACCACACGCTCTTGTTCCTCTGTCAGATCGGTCCTTGCTATGATGACTGAGTCTGTCAGCATGCCATACTCGGTAAGAGCCTTTTCAAATCTTGCATTTTGCTGCCATATGCTCATAGGATACGCGCCAAGCGGTCCGTACATGGTTAGGAGCATTACGATTACAGCGGTCATCACAATCACCTGATTGACCTTCTTCTTACTCACAATCAGGTAGATCATATTCCCGAGCACCCAGATGCCAAGCGCCACCACGAAGTAGCGTTTGACCGTCAATCCATACGCGTCGATGCGTATGAACATCGCATAAAACATCATGGCAAGGGGCAGGAGGATGGCGATAGGCATGTATTTATGAAAGAGCTTTGAGAACGCGTTGGCATCCTTTTGGCCGCTGGTGAAAAAGAGAACCACAAGTGTGATGCCGCTGTACCAGATCACAAGGTTTCCTATAATGTTTTCAGGTAGCGTCATGCCTATCATAAGCTTTATGAAATAGGCGTATAGGATGCCTGTGTAGATGCTGAGAATCGGCATTACGATATAGACAAAAAGTATTTTGAACACATTCGAATAGGAGAAATTCTCGATTTCCTGCGCTGATCTTATCAGACCGCCTAAAAAATAAGTAGGTGCGAATCCTGTCGCCACGACCACAAACGTGTCGGAGTATAGGTCGCTTTTGATATCGATACCGAACAGCTCTTCAAGCGCGAAGTAGATCGCAGCCAGTCCCAGAAACAGTACCAGCGAGTACAAGAAGGTGACTGCAAAATCAGCGATCAGTTTCAGTACATAAAGCGCATACCCCCTTTTCTGATAAAAGAAGGGAATCAGCGTGAAGGACAAATATAAGCTTACATTGACGACAAACACCCGAAGGGCGAAGATGTCGTTGATCTCTTTAGGAATCGTCAGATAGAAAAGGATCAGTAAAACCCCTGCAAAAACGTCCATCGCGATCCTATGCCAGTTCTTTTTAAAATAGGATTCATGAAGCATCTTAACACTCAGGAGCATCGGTACCCCCAGTGAAAAAGTGAGCAGCAGGTGTTCAAGCATGTTACGGTAATCCGTCTGAGTGTATGAGGCATGATTCATGAGAATCGCCGTCACACCAAAAGCATACGCCAGCAAAAGTGCTTCAGGGTACCTTTCGATGGAGTGTTTTAGTGTTTTGAATGCGGTGATAAACCAAGTTTTCAATTTTATGATCATAACATAACCTCCTCGTTTCCACCATTATACCCTTATCAGCATAAAAAACCATTACAGGCACATTAAAAAACCTAGCATAAATGCTAGGTTTAAGAATTAAAATTTAACGCTCATGATTTCAATGACCGAATAGATGCCAAAATTAATCGCTAAAAAGAAGGTCGAAACTGCTGCAAAATAGGCAAACCACGTCAGCTTTCGATTACCGTCCGTATGGGTATTCGCAAACAATGCGATCAGTCCGCTTGCTCCGATGATCAGCGCGTAAACCACACCGGCGAATAGATCATGGGATACCAGTATGTCGGCGAATGTATACCCCTTGAGCTGTTTGATCATGCTCATGTACAGCACCATCAAGAGATACACAACGTGGATTCCGCCAAGGTAAACACCCACGCCGATCAATTTCTTATCCACTTTTCTTAGCTGCTGGTTGATAAGATGTGCGATACCGATCAAGATGAGATCGAACATGAACAGCGGTATGAATGTTGTGATCAGTACCGGGAAAGCACCCGCCAAAATGATGATATAAGGTATGGTCCAGTAGTCATTCTTACTTGGTTTCATGGATATGTCGACAAGCTTTTGCTGATTGCTCGACAACTTAAGCTCCTTGCCTGAGGTGGTCAGATCAAACCAAAGCAGATACTCAGCTCCGCCAAGTGTAAGGTACTCCGGGTTTAAGCCGGTTTGCTTTGTATTGGTGAGCCTTGTTCCCTGCCTATATCCCTTGTCCGTGTTCCATTTCACAAAATCTACGTTTCCTGAAACATCGATCAGACTGACTACCTCAAAATTATCAGGTGTCGCATCCAAGATGAGTCCGGCCTTTTGAAGTGCGGCATCCTTATAGGATTCGACATGGATCACATTTGAGTCGTCCATCAGGACATAGGAGATCACGCCATAAGCTACACCTTGCTCAATCACTGTTTTTGAGTACATGATTGCGATACCGTCATCGGTGATGACGACATCCTTTACATCACCAAATGCCAAACTGTTCTCGGGTTCGAAAATAATGGATTCTGTGATTGATTTTGTAGCGACATCATAACTTGTGTATACGCCTTTATAGCTTCCAGATACTCCGATATTGGTGATGATGGTCAGCTTACCCTCATCATGGACCGCCCCAAGGCTTTTAATCCTTCCGACTTCCCACTGATCGATCAACTCACCGCTTTTGAATATCCTTATCTCGGTTCCGTCATGGGTCACCGCGTACTGGTCTGAAGCCGAGAGCCCCATGTCCCCTTCGGATACGTTGACCGACCTGTCCAGCTGAAGTGTATCCGTGTCAATGCGCCCGAAGTTCAGGTTCTTTTCTTCGCGGTAGTAAACACCGATGGTCTGATCATCGATCAGGCTCGCATCGAGCATCCACACCGTATCGGTTCCAAGTTCGATGTCAGAAGCCCCGATCAGCTCACTGAGCTCGTTATATTTTTGCACATGCAGCTTTGTACCTTCAAATGCAAGTGCGATGAAGTGACTGTCGTCGACCTGAAGTATCTTTGAAGGAAAGAACCTTCTCATCGCATAATCGTCATAGTCCGCAAGAACAAACTCGTTGCTCCATCCTTCTGACGGCGTACGTGTCAGGTATTCAAGTAAATTTGAGATAGGTAGTATCAGCGACGCCATCAGAACCACCAAAAATAATGCGATTGCCTTTTTCATAAAACTCCCCCCTAGAGATACGAATAACCTCGAACATCACAGCCATCACGCTTTTTCTGTCTCCATACAGCGATGGAATAGAAGATGTGAACGAAGTTAACACAATTAGATGCTTTCAATTATATAACAATTCAGAAAATTGTCAATTGTACAGTTTGCGCACCTTGATAAAGAAATGTTCCTATGGTACATTTAAAGAATCAAGGGAGGTGATGAAGTGGCGACACTCGGTGAAAAGCTTAAACTATTAAGAAAAGAGATGGGACTCAGGCAAAGCGACGTGGTCGGCGAGGCCCTAAGCAGAACATCGCTATCCAAACTCGAAAACGATTTGACAAAGCCTTCGATCGAAACTCTCGAATACCTGTCGATGCGCTTTAAAAAACCTGTCGCTTACTTTTTCGACCACCCAAGCGACCTTGCGAACCCCAATCATGACAGAGAAGTCTATTACACCGAACTGCTTCAGACCATCCACTACGGCCAAGTCGCACTTCTCGATGAGTATCTGAAAGAATCCCATCCAGAAAACCTTAGTGACGAGGATCCTTTCAAGGGCAGGAGTTATCAAGCGGTGGCGGAGGCGTTCTTGACACATCGCGACTACGAGCGCTCAGAAGCCTATATCGCCATCGCCATTCCTTTATTAGACGTTTTTACAGACCTCTACCATTTGTCAAAAGCAAAATTGGTAAAAGGACATATTCTTCTATATAAGGAGCTTCAGGCAGAGGCGCTAGATACCTTCAAAGACGGACTAAACGACTTAAGGCACTCCTTCATTTCAGATTACGCGCTTGAAACGGAGTTTCTGTTGAATATCGCTACAGGATTCAAGAAAAAAAATCAGCCGATCGATGCGATCAACACTCTTCAGGATGCGCTCAGACTCGCCGACAAGCACCTTGTCTATACCTACACAGGTGAATTACTATCTCTGCTCGCTCAACTTCAAAGCGAGATCGGAGATATCAACAGCGCGATCAGAACCGCAAGACGCAGATGTTACCTATATGAGTTTACAGGGTCTTCACGTAAGCTGAACGAGACCTACGTGACCTTAAGCAGGTACTACTACAGCTGCCAGTCCTATAAGGAAGCCCAGGATCTAGTGACTGCGGCCACCGCCTATTTTACAGACGAAGACATCAGACTGTTTAGAATAGACGTTCTTCAGAAACTGCTTAACATCCAGCTCAATAGCGGCAAGCAGTTCGAATCGGACCTCATCCATGCCGTCTGGACCCGGTTCAATCCGGTCGAACGACTCCAGTGGCTAAGCGCCCTAAAGGAAAACATGCAGCGCCTGTCCTTCAGCATACAAAAGCTAGAACCGCTAAAAAAAATTCTGATCGGTGAAGATCCACTCGATAAGGATGCAATCACAGCCTTAGCTGACATCTACTCCTTAAGCGGAGAATACGAGACCGCATTTTCCCTTATAAAACTTACCAGATGAGGAGCCGATCATGAAATACTTAATAAATAGCGAAAAGGCCATTACGGATCCACTTGATAAGAGTAAGAGGCGTCACCTGTTCCCTTTTCTAGTGTTCATCATTTTTATCGCAGTGCTTTTATTCTGCATCAGCCTGATGATTCCAAATATCGAGTTCAAGATCGCTCAGGATCCTACTCCGACAGAGGCCAACCAAACGATGTTCCTCGCACAGTCGTTTTTCACAGGACTAGCTGGTCTGGCGATCTTCATGATCACAGTCACAAAACGAAACAGCTACTGCATCGGACGCAAATACTCCGCGAAAGAAATGCAGGAGATGGCAAGAGAAATCCAACTCTCCCCTTATGACTCGACACCTCAAACCGAAGAGCTTATCAGCAGGCTTAAGACGTCGACGTTGCGGGTGAAGGATCAAAAGATGCTAAAAAGGCTCTTAAAAAGCACGCGACAGTCATACTGATCCCTTGACATCTTTTAGCGCAGCTTCATACAAAAAAAGTAAAACAGCATTCAGTCTCGAGGATTGAATGCTGTTTTTATGTGGAATTACATATTGCTGGCTTGTTTTCTATGATTAAATATCGCAAAGGCGATGTTAAAGGCGATCAGCACAGGTAAGATGAAAAGGATCGCCTTATAGCCGTATTGAACGGATATGGCAGCTCCTGTCATCGGCGATACCATCCACCCGAAGCTTCCCACCATGCCCATGTACCCGAAGAGGGTCCCTCTATTCTGAGGAGAAGTGAGTTCTGCGGCAGATGAGGTGAGCATGGGCTCGATTCCACCCAAGATAAAGAACAATAGTGTGTACGAAAGCATGAATCCGATCAGTCCGCCGCTTGCTATCACAAAAAAGCTAAAGACAAAGGCAATACCCAACAGGATTACGATCAGCTTCGATTTCTTGAACTTGTCCCCAAGCCTCGAGAGACTCAGACCGGCAACCGCCGTGGCAAGTCCCACGAACATATTTACCATACCTGTGACCGTGGCGATTCCGTCCTCGCCATGAATCGTCTTTAGGTAAAGCGGCATATAGGGTGCGAACACCGATCTTGTGAACCGCTGCATGAAGAGAATCACAAGCAGCGACACAATCGCAGAGCTTAAAATCTTTCCTTCGTGCTTATCCTTATGCTTTTTAAGCGCTGCGCCATAAGTTTCAGGGTCTTCCTTAATGAAAAGGAGTACCAGCAGCACACCGACAGCCATGAACAAGGCGCCTACAAAAAAACTGACCCGGTATCCGAAACGGTCTGCCACAAGGCCTCCTAAGGCGGGTCCGATCGAATATCCGATAAAGGTGGATGAGGCCATAAAACCAAGCGCGTAAGAAAGCCTCTCCTTTGGCGTGTTCGATGCGATAAAGGCCGACGCCGCGGTCACAGTACCGGTAAATAGACCCTGGGCGCTCCTAAGCGCCACAAGCGCGTAGATGTTCTGAACCAGTCCCATTCCACCGATGACGAAGACTGCAGCGAACATCGCCCTGAGGATCATCAGCTTACGCCCATACTTGTCCGCAAGCTTTCCCCAGATTGGAGCCATAAAGGCCATCGAAATCGCGGGCGCCGTGCTCAAAATTCCTGTAAAAAGATTGATCGCTTCAGGCGTATTCACACCTAACTCTTCAATATAAAAGGGGATAAAGGGGATCCCGAAGCCGAAGCTCATCAAGGAGATCACCTGCGTCACCCAGAGTATAAATAAGTTTCTTTTCCAAATAGGCATACATACCTTCTTTCTATCCATAAGTAGAGTATACCAAATTCATTCGGAAGTCGAAATTAATATATTGGCTTGTACTAGTACAGCGCTAAGGAAACTGCCCCCAACCCCTGTGTTTTACTCCATCGCCTTAAAGACCAACTCGTTTTCCAGTTGCTCCAGCTTTCTGGTAAAATCCCTGTCCGTGGTATGCTTATCCAGCATGTAGTCCAGTAAAAGTTCACTGAAGCGTTCCATCGTTTCCTCATTTAGCGGATAGTCCCGATTCAGATAGATCAGGTCTTCCGATTGCAGCCTTTCGTAGAACCTCACCACCCTGTCTTTTTCAAACTGGGCGACTTTAAGCTCTTTTAAGGATTCGATCACATCGGCACAGGTATCCCCGTTGGAACTGACAAAATTTAAAAAGGCATACACATCCTCAAGGTTGCTTGTCTGCCGGTTGATATAATAGCCCGATGTCCTAAAAGAGTCCGAATCGTCCAGCAGCACGACACCTCGTCCCTCATACCAGTCCAGATCTGTATAAAAATTCGTACTGGTCGGATAATAGATATAATCGTCATACCTCGGCAACCAAAATCCCTCATGGATGGCTTTTTTCATCTCGGCCTTTTGTGAGTAATCGTCGTTCAGCACATATTTTTTCGCCTCGCTTACGGCCAATCCCGTAGGTCCGACAAACGCATCCTCCACATAAAGACTTTTCAGTCGGTCCGCCCGTTTCTGCAGTTCCTCCGTATCGAAAGAGACGGCCTTCGACTCAAGGTCGACAAAGAGGTCGATAGGGAAATACATATCCAGGATCTGCTGATAGGTCGTACGTGTCAGAGGCAGGTCCCTTTCCTTCAGCCACGAGTCGATCACAGCACTCTTCTCTTCCATAGTGAACCGGTCTAGAAAAGTCTTACCGATCGCCTCGGTCTCCTCCCTGTCGTAAAGGTAACCTACCACCTCGATCCCTGTTGGCAGGTAGTACTGTTCCATAAATCCAGGTAGAAGTTCGGTCTTCAACTTGGTAAAGTCGATTTCTTGAAAATAACCGACCGCCTGCAAGTCCCTTGCCAGGGAGTAAATTTTCGTTTTCTCGCTGTACTGGCTATAGTCAAACACAAGATCCGGAGGCTGATCGCTTAACATCAGCGTCATCACCTTGTCCACATAGTCATCGTAAGTCGCAGCGTCGATTCGTATCGTTCTGACACGCGCGAAATCCTTGTTCACCATATTGTAGATCTCTACATCGCTGTAAAAGGACTGCAGCACCGGAGAATTTAAAAAGTAACTGCTCTCGTCCAGCGCGACATACGGAAGCACAATACCTATCTCACCCTTTTTCACATTGCCGGACCCCTCATTTGTACATCCAGTAGCTGCCAAAAGCGCGATCGCAATTACAATAAGCATCCATCTCCTATCCATTCCACTCGTTCCCCCCTCTTAAAGATAGCAATATTATAACATATACATAAAATGTAATACAATTACATATTAACAGGGGTGACACCGACCAACTCATCACTCGGTCCATAACCACAGCTCATAAAATCGCATCAAAAGTGCCAGTCACCGTTTGAACTATCCAAACGGTGACTGGCACTTTTTGACGCGGCTTATATTCGATATTGCTTCAAACTCTTATGCAGCACACTTTTCCAGTGCTCGAACTCGAGCACATGGTCAACATGTTTTTCATCCAGACCATGTCCGTTCATCAACTTTTGAATAGCTACTTCCACAACAAACGCCTCACGTTTATAGTTGTCTTTCAGCGCGCTTCGAAAGTCGACATTCATCGTAGTTCGCACGCCTTTCATCACACTTTCGAACAGCGTGTTATCACTCCCGATCAGTTCTTCGAGTTCGCTTAAGTAATTCACAGCACGCTTTATCTTAACAAGATCAATCATTCCTCTACCTACCACACCACCATTTCCAGCAGTTAGAATCAAATCCACACTCGTATGCAACAATCCGGAAAGGTCCACTAACAACGATACATCCGGTAAGGATTCGCCCCTTTCCCACTTAGAAACCGCCTGAGAGCTGACCAATAACCTTTCACCGAGCTCTTGCTGTGTGAAACCAATTTGGTTACGCCTCTCTTGAATATATGTTCCGATTTCAACGTTACTATACCTCATTACTGTTACCTCCAAATTATATTGAACATGTTCTGCTTCAATTATACCTATCTCTGCCTCTATAAAAAAGCAATCGTTGGTTGGATCGGGCAAAATCACACAACCTTCAGTTGATTCCACCGCGTCAAACCGTGCTGTTTTCGTATGATCATCCGCAAGTAAAAAGACTGAAGCTTATGCAGTTTATGCATCACTTCAGTCTTATTGGTCACTCTATTCTTGGCCTAATACCTTCATGCCCTATCTAGTATGGATCGCATGTATTCTGCCTTTTTTACTTTACTTAACTTCACTGCACCACATCCGGATTATAGCAGAGGATGATCTGATTGCCATCAGGGTCTTTGATGAGCACGCCGTTCACCTGCCAATATGGATTTCTTGGAACAAACTTTTCTACGTCTTTTAATCCTTTTAGCGTATTGAAGTATTCTTTCTCCGACTTGTAATAGAGCACGATCATGTCGTCCGGATCGCTTTTTCTTTCCATCTTCTCGCTGGACTGGGTGAACTCCAGATGCCATCCCTGATTCTTTAATCCGAGGAATATGCCGTTATATCCGTCGTTTCCATCAAATGATCCGAGAACCTCGAATCCTAGTTTTGTCGTATAGAACTCCTGAACATTATCGATTGAATTGGTGTGTTTTGCTACTCTCATCTGTTGATACATAGGTCACCTCGTCTACCTGTCTATGATTAAGGTCCGTCTTTATCTTAGATACCCAACTTAACTAGGCAAACATCACTCAAATCACATCTTGTCATTTAAAGGTTTAGATCGTTCAGACTGATATTCCTATACGTCAGGTCTTCTCTTGTGGCAAACCCGTAGCGCTTCCAGAAGGTATTACCTAGTTCATTCGCGCTAAAGACGACCAGACAGGCTTTGTTGATGCCGTCCTTTTTAAGAGCGTCCAGGGCATGGTCCACAAGGGCTATGCCGTAACCTTTGCCCCTAAATTCAGGATGCACTGCCGCATGATAGATGTATCCCCGTCTTCCGTCGTGACCGGCCATGATGCATCCGATCAGCAGGCCTTGCTCCTCTTTTACAAAACAGGAGGTCGGATTACGTTTTAAAAACCTTTCGATACCTTCTTTGGAATCATCCAGACTTCGTAGACCCATGCCCTCGATGCTCAGCCAAAAGGCATGCACCGCTTCATAATCCTCTATGCGCATCACCCTAATCATGTAGTTCACCGCGGCTGATGCTTTCAAGCGCGATCTGATACTCAAAAAGGGTCGCTGTCATGATTCCTTTTTTCACGGCAGGATCCTTCCTCATGATTTCCTCGGCCTGTTCTTTGGAATCGGCTTTAAGGATGACGATACCGAATCCGTCATCTGTCTCCCTATCGGTCTTGCCGGCCAGCAAGACGACGCCTTTTTCTGTAAGCGTCTTAAGATTTAGAAAGTGCTCGCCTACGATTTCCTCATCTTCTTTTGTCCATGTGTTGCTTTTAACAATGCGGTCCACCAGTTTGAGCATGTATAGGTACTGCTTCATAGGATAATCCTCACTTTCTTCAAATCAATCTACCAGAAACGTCAAAGTCAGTTCAAAATACCCAAGATGATCAGAAACTGTCCGCTGATGTAGCTGAACATGACATAGCTGTTAGGCAGCAAATCGACGCCTCTGATTTTTCTGAATGCCAACACAGAATCCGACGAACCGAATAGGATCGCCCCAAGTGCGATGAAGGTCGCTGCCAGGTCAAGGCGTATGTAAAAGAGCGCCAATGCGGATACGATCATGGTGCCTATGACGACCATGTACAGCACCACTCCGACAAGCATCACACCTTTTGGCCTGACTCCCTTTAAGATGATCAGCCCGTACCACCCTACGATGCAGACGATTCCATAAAAAAGCATGGGAATCTTCGACCAGTCGACGATGGTGAAGAAGAAGTACACATAGGCAAGATGCCCCAGTAAGAAGGATAAGAGTCCAAGCATGAACATCCACTTGGGATCACTGATTACCACTGCGCCTGAAGCGTCTTTTTTTCTGATTCCCATTAAAAACAGATCGCCGATCCAGCCGAGCGCGAGCGCGATCACAATCGCAACGTTCACATCAGCGGCGCTACTGATATAGATGGATGCGAGTAGCGGCATCAAAAGCGCTTTTGAATACCTTCTGATCAGGCAGAGCCTTAAGTCGGTTTCTCTTTGCGTCAAAAGATTGGCGCTGGTCACCAGTATGAATAGTCCCCATAAAATGTACATCGATTCTCCCCCTATTTTTTATATTTACTAAGACTAGTTTACCACACTTACGACATCCACAACCTTGGTTGCTATTCTACTGACAAAGGTTTTATCGTGCTCCACAAAAATCATGGTCGGGCGGTAGCTGAGGATCGCTTCTTCTATCTGGATCCTCGACAGCACATCGACATAGTTTAGCGGTTCGTCCCAGATATAGATATTGGCCTTTTCGCACAGGCTTGCTGCGATCAGCACCTTCTTTTTTTGTCCTTCGCTGAAAGCGCTCATATCCTTTTCAAACTGGATTTGCGACATATCCATCTTATGAAGGATCGTTTTGAACTGACCCTCGTCGATCCCACGCTCCTTGGCATAGGTTGACAGGTCACCCGATAATGCAGCTGTGTTCTGAGAGACATAGGACACCTTCAACCTAGTCCCCTTTTCCAAGCGGCCGGAATAGGCGATGTCCTCGTTTGTCATAAGCTTTAGAAGACTCGACTTGCCTGATCCGTTGAATCCTGTTATCGCAATCCTTTCCCCTCGGTTGACTGCAAAGGTCACCGGCTGATTGACCTTGCTTTCGCCGTAGGATACGACCACGTCCTCAAAGTGAAAGAGCCTTTCTCTAAAGTAGTCCTGCGCCTGTATGGCAAGTGGAAAGGACTGTTCGATATTTTTAAGCAGTTTCGACTTGTCCTCAAGCACCTTTGTCTGTCTGGTTTCAATGGCCTTTGAACGTTTCATCATCTTGGCGGCCTTGGCTCCAATCGCCCCACGGTCGCAAGGTCCGAATCCAATTTTCGTCGCTTCGACATCGTCCGACCATTTCGCGGTTCTCTTCATGGCGGTCATCAGCCTTTTCACATCTTTCTTCAGCTTTTCGTTTTCATTGATTTCGTTCTGGTCTTCCCTTGTCTTGTTGAGGTACCAAGAGGAAAAGTTCCCTTTTTGTACGATGATATCGGTCTTGTTGATCGTCAGGATATGGTCGATACAGGCGTCCAGAAACAAGCGGTCGTGCGAAACCAGTATGAATCCCTTTTTACTTCTCAAGTAGTCACTGACTATTTTTCGTCCTTCCACATCCAGATGATTTGTTGGCTCATCGATTAAGAGAAACTGATTCTCTTTTAAAAAGAGAGCCGCGAGCATCACTTTGGTCTGCTCACCTTGACTAAGGGTATTGAAGGGTCTATACAATACCTCGTCGTCCACTCCTAAAAGGGACAACTCCTTTTCAAGCTGCCACTGTTCAAATGCGGGGCACACGTCTTCCAACACATGAACCGTGAGCATGTTGTCCTCTTTTACTTCAAAGGGGAAATAATCGAATGCCACCGAACTTGAGATCGTCCCCCTGTACTCATACTTTCCTAGCAGGAGCTTCATAAAGGTCGTTTTACCGCGACCGTTCCTCCCTGTGAAACCAAGCTTCCAATCCGTATCCATCTGAAAGGATACGTTGTCAAAAATCAAATCATAACTTCCATCATAACCAAAGGTCATGTTATTTACTTTCACTATCGACATATGCTGCCTCCATTCTATTAAAAAACCGCAAGAAAATGAATTCTTGCGGTTCAAAAAACAAATGAATAGGCAGTGACAAAGTCACCACATCCATCAAGGTATTTTGAAGAATCATTTTCTCGCTACGCACACAAAAACAAGCAGTTAACATCCATTAAACGCCGTACTTGTCCTATGCAGTTCAGTTATCACTGTAATTAGCAAGAAATAGTATTCATCCTTCGTTCTCCTTTTATTTAAGCTTCCCTTTATTATATCATCTCATACACAAAATAATCCTCAGCCTCCAGCGTCCATTTCAATTATAACCGTTTTTTCCATACCCCACGTAGTTGCTGCACCTTGTGCCAGCCCTTAAAACAGTTTTCAGCATTTATTCAAATCGTGTCTCCGTGTCCTCAGAAAGCGCAGCGTCTCACAATAGTAGGTGTTTGAAATAGTGACGAGCGTAGGATGCTATCTTGGGTACACGACTAAAGCCTTGCAACAAAAAAATTCTCCGTGGGCTTTTAAAAGAGAAAACTCTCTAAAACACCTCACGGAGAACTAATCATTCAAATGCTATTCTATTCTCTTTCCTTCAACTGCGTAACAATAAAGGATGCCACATTCTCAGCAAAGGTTCCTGGTCCGAATCCTGCGTCAAAGCCTAGCTCTTTAGCGATTTCGTGGTTGAGTCTTGGGCCGCCGCAAGCGACGATCATCTTGTCTCTCAACCCTTCCGCTTCAAGCAGTTCGATCAGGTTTGTCAGGTTGTGGATATGCACATCCTTTTGCGTGACGATTTGTGATACTAAAATCGCATCGGCGTTTACTTCCACCGCTTTTGCAATCAGTTCTTCATTGGGCACTTGCGAACCCATGTTGATGGCGTTGATGCCCTTGTATCTTTCAAGGCCGTAGTGTCCGTCAAAGCCCTTCATGTTGAAGATCGCGTCGATTCCTACCGTATGGGCGTCAGTTCCTGTGCAAGCGCCGACGATTGTGATTTCGCGGTCGAAGTTTTCTTTGACGAAGTCTTCCACACCGTACTTGTCCATCACGTCACCCTCTACCTTAGGTACGTGAATCGTCGTGAAATCAACGGTGTGCGTGCATTTGCCGTAGGCGACGAACATGGTGTAGCCGACTCCAAGATCCGTTGCGTTGACAACCGCCGGTTCGTCCATTCCCATTTTAGCGAGCAGCTGCTTTGCAGCTTCTATCGCCTCGTCGCCATGTGGAACTGGAAGCGTGAAGTTGAACTGCATGAGTCCGTCGTTGAGTGTGTCGCCGTAAGGCTTAATTTTTGTCAAATCGATCTTTTGAGACATTAACGGTCACCTCCAAGCATGAGTGGAATAAACGGATTGAAGTAATGTTCACCTTTAGTGGTTACGCCGCTAAGACCCTTACCGCCGTCTTTGGCGCGCTTGACATCGGCGAATCCACCTTTTTCGATGGTTTCCATCAGGCCGTCTTTTTCAATTCTTTCAAGCATGTCGGCAGCTTCTTTCACAATTCCTTGTGCACGAGACTGGATGATTCCGCCTGTTTTGAACTCGATCTCAGAAGAGATGTCCTTCATGTTGTTGAATACGTATTTCGCGTTGTCGATAGAAAGCGCCCTGTCTTGCAGTAGTGGCGTATGGATCGCTTCTGTCAACATGCCTAGCAGCTGGATTCCTTGGTTTGTCATGATCGACACCGTGTTGAACAGCGCGTTTTGAACATGTCCTTTGTAGATGTCGCCTGTCATGTACTTTGTCGGCGGCATGTATTTGAGCGGCGCCTTAGGGAAGATTTCTCTAGCCATTTGCGCTTGTGACAACTCGTATAGGAATCCATTTTCTAAATTCGGATTCATTTCGAATGCATGACCCAGTCCCATCTGTTCTTCAGGAAGACCCGCAAGCAGTGCGAACTGCTCGTTGATGAACTGAGAAGCCAGTACCGTATGCGCCTCTTCAAATGCGTCGGCAGTTGTCAGGTAGTTGTCCTCGCCCGTGTTGATGATGACACCTGCAAAACCGTTGATTACTCTTGAGAAGAACTGGTCCACCAGGGTACGCTGCATGTTGATGTCTCTGAACAGGATGCCGTATAGTGCGTCGTTGAGCATAACGTCCAAACGTTCAAAAGCGCCCATCGCTGCGATCTCAGGCATGCAAAGACCTGAACAGTAGTTACAAAGTCTGATGTATTTTCCGACTTCCTCACCGATCTCATCGAGTGCAGATCTCATCAGTCTGAAGTTCTCTTGTGTGGCGTAAGTTCCGCCAAAACCTTCTGTGGTCGGTCCGTATGGCACGTAATCGAGTAGCGACTGGCCAGTTGTGCGGATAACCGCGATGATGTCGGCGCCTTGTCTTCCTGCCGCCTGAGCCTGCAGGATATCCTCGTAGATGTTGCCTGTGGCTACGATGACATAGAGGTAAGGTTTCGCACCTTCGCCAAGATTTTTAAGGTAGTCTTCGCGTTTGTTTCTATTCGATTTGATGAACGCCGTTTTTTCAACAGCGATCGCATTGATTTTTTCGCTGATTTCTTTGGCAGACGCCATTTCAAGTTGTGTTAAATCAAGCGTTCCCGCTGAAATCGCTTCTGCTATCTCTTGTGGTGTCAATCCCTTTTGGATCATCGCGTTACCGATAAAGTAGGCGATACCCTGGTTCAGCACACCCGCCTGAGCGATATGGTCGACGATGATGTTTGGAAGCGGTGTTCCGATCTCATCTACGCCGTCGATTCCTAAAAGTCTTGCGATCGTTCTTTCTACGGCAACCGTCGTATGGTTGTCGATGAAGAGTTGTATGTCTTCAGCGATTTTCTTAGCTGAGCCTCT
Organism: Fusibacter sp. A1; assembly: GCF_004125825.1. Taxonomy (NCBI): domain Bacteria; kingdom Bacillati; phylum Bacillota; class Clostridia; order Eubacteriales; family Fusibacteraceae; genus Fusibacter; species Fusibacter sp. A1. The sequence continues at coordinate 276,236 of NZ_QQWI01000003.1, forward strand.
GGCCTTGCTAATCAGATGCTGGTCCAAATTCAATTTACTTTGCACGCTTTTCCTCCCTTTACCTAGTAACTACTTATCTTTATGCAAGTATTTTCTTGCACTATCTATAATGGCCTTGTCCAGTCCAAGTAAGGCCGCGATGGTTAGCGCGTCCTTAGGTGGATTGATCGTCTGGTCCACTTCTTCGAGCTCGTAATCCATCATCAGAGACAACTGCTCTATGATTTCTTTGGCACCCGTTTTGAACACTTCCTTGTCAATGGCTTTTAAGCCTTTCACCTGAAGGTGTTTCACATCGTCATGCCTGCCGATGCCGTCAAAATGCGTGGTGATCACCGATTTCGACCTGCTCTTTCTAAGCGCCTCGATGATGCTTTCTGAAAGTGCGGCGCCCTCTGTAGGATTTGTTCCCCTTGCCAGTTCATCGATTAAGATCAAACCCTCGCGATCAGCTTGATCCAGTACTAGCTTCAGGTGCATCATTTCGGCACCAAAGGTGGATAGACCTAGGTCTATGCTCTGTTCATCTCCTATCAGGCTTGCTATGAATTCAAACATCGGCATTTCAGCTTTTTCGGCAGGCACATACAACCCCATATGCGCCATGCCTACAATCAAGCCGATCATCTTCAGTGCGATGGTTTTACCACCCATGTTCGCACCAGTTATCAAGGTAACCGGAGTACCGAACCTCACCGATACCGGTGTGTACATCCTTTTGTCGCGCTTTAGCCGCGACTCGACAAGGCTATGTCTACCCTTGACGATGGTTACCTCCGACCCAGCCTTTAAAAAACTTGGTCTTACACCATTTACCCCAATGGCAAGAAACGCTTTCGCTAAATAAAAATCGAGGTATCCTATCGCTTGCAGTGAACTTCTGAACCTGTCCACCTCAAGGCTTAGGCTACTCGTCAAATCTACTCTCACTTCATACATGGCTTCTTCTTCTTCTTGAAGCAGTATTTCGTGCTTTTGTTTTTTCGCCTGTACCGCCTCATCGGGCACCACCGCGAAGGTGACATGCTGATAGTGTTCGTCCACCTGATACAGTCTTGAATCCGCGACCATTATCTCGAATAGTCCCTCGACAGACCGGTTGATCGTCGTCGTACCGTTCGGTTTGAATCTGAGTTCAGGATAATCTCCGACCAAGGCTCTGATCTGCTTGATCCTGGCGCCTTTAAGTTCCTTTTCGCATTCGCCGAGCAGCTCTCTGACAGACTTAAGCCTCTTAGAATAGCCGTCCGAAATGTAAAAGGTCTCTAAGGCTTCCCCCGTAGGATCCAGCAGCTCATAGGACCCGCTTGGAAAACTGATCTTGAGTGCCTCAGGCAAGTTCTGAAAGAAAGTGCCGTACTGGCAGATCAGTTCTTTCATCTGAATGAGCAGGCACTTGATTTCATAGAGTTCGACTTGCGTCAGTGTCACAAGATCTCCGATATTGTCGATGGTCACCTGCAAATCTTTGATATGCATGAAAATCGTGCGCATCTTGGAAAAATAATGCGCATCTGATTTAAGCCTTTGTACAAACAGGTCCAGTACGTCAAAGTCCGATTCAAGTCTGAAAAGCTCCTCAGTTTGATAAGGCCTTAGCTCGGCTTTGACCGCCCGACCGTATGCGGTCTGCACTTTGATCAGTTTTAGTACATCATCAAGTCCCAGTGTCGTTTGACTGTCCATCAAAAATTCCATGTTGTTTCCTCAAATTTCACGTTGTACACAGGTGTATCTATCAGCTTTTGTTCTAGTTGGCACCTTAATAAGTCGGCATCAAAACTGTATCCCGCAGGTGCTGTCGGATTGACCGTCACACCGATCAGGTGGATGGTCTCACACACTTCTACTTTTAAACCCCGTTTGGTATAGATGGACCATTCCCTCGGGTGTAAAAAGATGCGCGTGGCATCCTTCACTACCCAGGTCAGTCCTTTTAACGTTCCCCTTACTTCAAGTACATCCGCTAGCAGTTTTTCCCCTAAACTGCCGGGAAGCAGTATATGCGTTGTCTCTTCTTCTGCTTCCCTTGCGATTGCCCTACCCGCTCCTAGAGCGGTTTTAAGCGCTAGAGTCTTTACTTCTGTTCCGTCCGCCGTCGGCTTCATAAGACCGACGTTCCGTTCGCGGATGACGCTCGAAGCTTCACTGTGAAACTCAGGCTTTATCTTTTCCAGTCCAAAAAGCCGCACGCGGTGCGCGGTCTCATCGATTACCGTATTCATGTTTCTGCTTAGTACCGCACCCGTTGCAAGTATGGTCGCATCGGTCACTGATGGTGATGCCAGACTTTTTCGATCAAGCGCCCCATCTACCAGTACCACATCGGCGCCAAGACCTTGCATTTTAAGTGCAACAGTCTGTATGCCTATCGTGGTGGATGGTCCTGCAATTTGAACATATCCGTCATGTCGAATCTTTGCGATAATGATTTTTCCCATGGCTGTTTGTATGTCCGTCATATGCACAATTTCCATCCTGGCAGTCGCTTGTTCAAATAACCCTTCAGCGGTCGCTATCAGTGTTCCCTCATATACATAGATGGTCGGCTTATCGGTTTGGGTTACCAGATCGAGCGTTTCACCGTCCCGTCCGATCGATGTGATGCCCAGAGCCACCCCATGGCTGTAGGCCTCATCTATCAGATAGTTGAGTGTCACGGTCTTTCCGGCATTTTTCGCCATTCCGATGACCGAGATGCTTTTGTACTTGTTTTGAGCAATTGTATCTAAGAGACCCATGTCAACTCCTAGTCGTGTTTATTTCGCTTATGTCTGTCCAGTTCCTTAAGTTCGATGCTGACACGTTCGCCGTGAAGCAGGCTTAATACGCCGTCTTCATGCGGTTTGTTTTCTGATGTGCACACATCGCACTGGCAGTTCTCTTCGTATCTGGTAGGCTCTGTATACGTTGTTACAACACCTTCATAGTTACGAAGCACTACACGGTTAGGTGATTGCGACAAGACATAGTTAGGCATGACAGGTGTCTTACCGCCGCCGCCTGGAGCATCGACAACGAAGGTAGGAACCGCATAACCGGAAGTATGGCCGCGTAATCCTTCGATGATTTCGATACCTTTTGATACAGGCGTTCTAAAGTGCTCGATACCTAGTGATAGGTCACACTGATAGATATAGTATGGTCTTACACGCATTTTTACCAAGTCGTGAACCAGTTTTTTCATAACGTGGACGCAGTCGTTGATGCCTCTTAATAAGACTGACTGATTACCTAACGGTATACCCGCGTTCGCAAGTAGATCGCATGCCGCTTTGGCTTCTGGAGTGATCTCTTTTGAATGGTTGAAGTGAGTGTTCAACCAAACCGGGTGGTACTTTTTAAGCATTTCGACAAGAGCCGGTGTGATACGCTGCGGCATTACAACAGGTGTTCTTGAACCGAGTCTGATGATTTCAACGTGCGGAATCTCTCTTAGTCTCTTGATGATATACTCAAGTCTTTCATCAGAAACTAACAGACAGTCGCCACCAGAAAGCAATACGTCTCTGATTACTGGAGTCTTTGCGATATATTCGATCGCAGCATCGATTCTGTCCACACCGATCTCATCGTCAGATTGACCTGCGAATCTTCTACGTGTGCAGTGACGGCAGTACATGGAACACATGTCTGTGATCAGTAGCAGTACTCTGTCAGGATAACGGTGTGTAAGTCCAGGTGCCGGAGAATCCTCGTCCTCATGCAGTGGATCGTCCATGTCCGCAAGTGATCTGTGCGTCTCCGATTTTGTTGGAACCGCCTGCATTCTAACCGGGCAGTGCGGATCGTTCACGTCCATCAGCGTCGCATAGTAAGGAGTGATACCCATTCTTAAGATTTCGAGCGATTTAGTCACGCCGTCCTCTTCTTCTTGAGTCAGGTTGATTACCTTCTTAAGCTCCTCAAGTGTCGTGATGCGGTTTCTCACTTGCCAGTGCCAGTCATTCCACTGCTCGTCAGTCACGTCTTTCCATAATTCTATGTCTCTAAAATGTCTCATGAAATCTCCTCTTAAGCGTATAGTTTTTCGTAAACATCTCGAAGTTCTTTAGATTCTCTCATAATATTTAGTGCTATTTGAGCATGTCCTCTTGCATAACCGTTACCGATGATCATTTGAGTGTCCATACCCACGCCTTCAGCGCCAAGAGCTGCAGCTGTGAAGCTTGTCGCCATTGAGAAGAAGTAGATCAGTCCGTCAGGATTCGTGCATAAGATCGTTGACATTTCTGTATTTGGCACGTTTACGCAGTTGATCGTAACATCAGCCATCTTGCCATCTGTTATTTCTTTGATGATGTTCATCATTTCAACAGGTTTAGTCGCATCTGTAGCGATGTAGTGGTCGGCAAGACCAAGACCTTTTACTTTTTCCAGCGATTTTTCAGAGTGGCCTAGGCAGATGACCTTACCAGTGATGCCCGCTCTTTTTCTTGCTTCGTAAAGGCAAAGCATTCCCGATTTACCGGCACCGCCGATAACAAGAACCGTATCACCCGGTTTAACAAGTTTAGCCGTTTGCGCAGGTGCTCCAGCTACATCCAGTACAGAAAGCGCTAGGTTTTCCGGCATGTCGCTTGGAAGTACAGCGTAGATTCCGCTTTCGAACAAGATCGCCTGTCCTGTCACATCCACTTGGTCTATGTCTTTTCTTACTTCGTTGATCGACTCGATGTTAAGCGGTGTTAAAGAAAGCGAAACAAGCGTAGCCAGTTTGTCGCCTACCTTCAAGTCCGTTTTGCCTGCAAGTTCAGAACCGATTTCTTTTACTCGGCCGATAAGCATACCACCAGAACCGGTTACAGGATTGTGTTGCTTTCCTCTTTTGGCTACCGTATCCAAGATGATGTTTTTGATGCCTTCTATGTCTCCGCCTGCTTGTTCTTTGATTTGAGTGAAGCTCGCTGAGTCGACATTGAGTGTCTGAACATCAATAAGTACTTCGTTGTCGTAGATTTCCATTGTGTTGTCAATTTTCCAAGCTGGTTGTGGTAGTGTACCCACTGGCTCGATCACGCGATGCGTTCCGAATTTGCATCCTTGTTTCATAAATTGGCCTCCCTTAAATGCCAGCAAACGCTGGTCTACTCATTTTCCATATAGGTATAATGCAAGCTTTATGCCAAGTTGATGAAATCGTTGTCATGCTCTGTTTTCAAGGCCTAAACCCAATTGATACCCACTCTCAAATTGTACTGATGACACTCTGCCCAAAATTGGGCGCAGGTGGATAAATTAAAGGCCGACCCCCTTAATAGAGTGTCAGCCTTTTCAACTTGTATTGTAGCGTCTGTCTTGGAATCCCAAGCTGTTTAGCAGCCTCAGACACATTACCCGCTGTCGTCAACATCGCCTGCTGGATCATCTTCTTCTCTAGTTCGTTCACCGCGTCCGCCAAGTTCACATTGGGGTCGAATTCCTTCTGTACAGGGCCAAGTTTCTTCAGCAACTGAGGAGGAAGTTCTGCAAGCGTGATCCACATACCATCAAGCATACTTATGGCTCCTTCTATCACGTGCTCCAGTTCCCTTACATTGCCGGGCCAGTCATAGATCTTAAAGAGCGCCATCACATCCTCTGTTATCCCTCTGACTTGACGTTTTAGCTTCTTGTTGAAATAAGTGGTGAAATGAGCGACCAAAAGGGGCAAGTCCTCAAGCCTTTCCTTAAGCGTCGGCAGTTCCAAGGTGATGGTGTTGAGCCGATAGAAGAGGTCTGTTCTCAAGTCACCATTTTCGAGCACAAGCTCCGGTGATGTGTTGATCGCAGCGATCACACGCACATCCACTTTTCTTGAGTGATTGTCTCCAACCCTCCTAAGCCAGCCGTCCTGTAAAAATCTTAGCAGCTTGGCCTGCAGTTCCAGTGGCATGGAATTGATCTCATCCAAAAATATTGTGCCGCCATTTGCAGTCTCAAGCAGTCCTGCCCGGTCCCTTGCACCTGTATATGCTCCTTCTACCGTGCCAAAAAGAATTCCTTCGAGCAGGTTTGCAGGAAGCGCCGCACAGTTTTGTGCGATAAAGGGCGCATTCGATCTTGCACTTGCATGATGTATCGACTGCACGAACAGTTCTTTACCGGTCCCCGTATCACCAGCCACAAGCACAGGACTGGAGAGCTTGGACGCCTTAAAGGCCTTGTCCTTCAATTGGATCAGCTGTTCGTTTTGCGTGATGATATCGTCAAAATGGAAGGAGAGCATGGAGTTTTCAGTGACTTCGGCTTCTTTCACCGAGCTATAAACCCTGCGCTGAAGATCCGCGATTCTCTCACTCATGTCCTTTACTTCTGTAATATCCCTCGAAATCTCTATCGCGCCTCTGATTCGACCGTTTTCCTTGATAGGCACAGTCGAATTGATTGTTGCGATGGTCTTTCCTTTGTAGGTTACAAACGACTGTTCGACATTAAGGATCGGTTCACCTGTCTGCAAAACCTTATAAAGGGTCGAGGTGTTTCTTTTTAGGGATGGATAGACCGACAGCAGGGGTTTTCCAAGCACATCCTGAATCGCAATGTCGTCAAGTGCCGCAGCTTTCTTGTTGCAGTAGACGATAATTCCGTTTGCGTCAATCTCCATTAAACCATCACTTAAGTGGTCAACTACGATTTTTAACTTGTCCATCACTCACCGCCCATTTTTCGGCATGCGCGCCTAATTTTCGGCATGCTTTGTAAAAAAATAAAACAACCGCTTCCACTGCTTTTTTTCATCTTCAGAAACCCCTCTCATCGACACTTGGTCAAGAGCGTTCTGTATCATAGCGTATTGCTCTTCAATCTCGCCTGCCGCTTTAAGTTCACCGACTAGGTGAATGAACTTTTCATCTGTGAACTCATCAGAGATGCCAAGTCCTTCCACCGTCATCCTATGGCTTAACCTTTTCATGCGCAGGTAGGTTTCATTCTTTTCATGATACCCTAGGGTCAATCCTTCAGTCCTTGCGCTTTGTGTCAAGGTCAGGTTTACAAATCCCGTGGTTGTCAATTCATAACTTTCAAATAGATCCATGCTATCCAGGGCAGCTCTTAAGAGAAGCATCGAGTCCTTATCCCTGATAAAAAAGGAATGGAAGGCATAATCGAAAGGAGGTGTGCCCCGCCTCAAATTCACATGGATGGAATCATCCTTAAGAACGGACCTAATGTCCTGTTCAAGTCTTTGACGTACTTGCTCTTTCGTCATCTTTCTTACCAGTACCTGATGTGAAGCTTGTGATTCGCTTCATGCAGTCCATGGATGGAGATGGCATATTCGACAACCACGCTGCCTTCCGTGTCTCCCAGATCGATTTCGATCCGATGTGTCAGTATTTCCAATTTGAACACACCATAGGGAGTTTCGTAGTTCGACGTTTCACGCAGCCCCATTTCAAAATGCATGGTCGAGTTGTTTTCGCCAAACCTTTTCATCTGCACCTTGTCATCATGTATTTTTAGTGTCGTCTTATGGTTCTCAAGACCGGACAACTCAGTTTCATCATATACAAGATAGGTCGCCCCACCTTTTAAATAGAGTTTTCCTTCAGTAATAAAATCAATTTCGACAGGTTCTTCGCCCATCGCTTTTTGAACGGACTTCACCTGAAGGGTAATGTCTCTCATGAGTTCCTCCTTAAGGCAAGCGTGATCAGTTCTGTGATAAGATCGGAATAGCCAAGCCCAGAAGCCGCGCAAAGCAGTGGATACATACTGAACTTAGTGAATCCGGGGAGCGTATTGAGCTCGTTGATGTACACCTCGTCTGTGAGCTTGTCTACAAAGAAATCGACTCTGGCCATGCCCTCGACCCCCAATAGCTGGTAGGCTCTGACAGCCTCAGTTCGGATGGTTTCTATGACCGCCGCGTCAGCGACAGCAGGAACCATCAGTTCGCTAGGGCAGTTGTCGGAATACTTCGCCTCATAGTCGTAAAAATCATGACTGGAAACAATCTCCCCGACAGACATGGCCACAGGATGTTCGTTTCCAAGCACGCCGCATTCCAGTTCCCTCGCATTGATACCTTCTTCAATCACAACAGACCGGTCATAGGCAAGTGCGGTATTGATCGCTGCTTCAAGCTGCGATGGGTCTCCCACTTTTGTAATTCCTATGCTCGATCCCAAATTGCTGGGCTTCACAAATACCGGGTACTTAAGTGTCCTTATCGTCTCATCCACGATTTTTTGTGGATTTTCTCTAAACAAATGACCCAAAACACTGACATAGGGCGCTTGTTTGAAGCCATTCATCCTAAGTATCTCTTTAGCCAGCCTCTTGTCCATGCATATGCCCGACGCTGTCACATCCGCACCGACAAAAGGAACGCCGACCACCTTTAAAAAGCCTTGCAGCTGGCCGTCTTCACCACCTGGTCCATGAATGATCGGAAAAACGACATCCACTTCACTTTGTAGTTTTTCCACTAGCGATGACGTGCTCATCTTATTCGCTTTTTCAAAAACGACAGCGCTTTCGGTGCTCGCAAGGTCCTCCACATGGTAGGGAACGTTTGAACGGTTGAAGCCTATCATGACCACTTCGAAGAGATTTCGATCGATATGGGTCAGAATGGATTTCGCACTCATGATCGATACGTCGTGCTCCTCAGATGAACCACCAAAAAAAATAGCAATCTTCTTCTTAGCCATTTATTTTCCCTTTCTGACGTGCTTTTCACTAGACCATTCAAGCACGGAACGTTCTACAATATTGATGTGCTTCTCAGCGACTTCTCTGGCTTTTTCACCGTCTTTGAGCTTAATCGCTTCCAGTATTTCCTTGTGGCCTTCGCTGATATTGCCGTAATCGTCAAACTCGCTGAAATAGATGATCCTAAATCGATGAAACTGGTCCTGAAGCCCTTTTATGATTTCTTTCAGTTTATCATTTTTTGTCGATTTATAAATGATATCATGAAATTTGTTGTCTGTTTCGATCATGCCTTCCTTATCTTCAAGTAGAATCGCCTTTTCGAATTTTTCGGTAAGCTTTTCCATATCTCTTATGTCTTTGTCGCTCATCGCGCTCGCAGCCTGAAAAGCCGCGAAACCTTCAAGCAGGGCTCTTATTTCTAAAACATCCAACATGTCTTTTGCGTGGATGTCCTTCACATAGGCTCCTTTACGGGGAACCATTTCGATAAAATTCTCCTGCTCGAGCTTTTTCATGGCTTCTCTCACAGGAGTTCTGCTGACGCCAAGCTTCTCTGCAAGCTGAATCTCCATGAGTCGTTCGCCCGGCTTCAGTTTTCCAGTCAGGATGGCATCTCTCAAATATTCAAAAACCACATCTCCGAGCGGTTTATAATCCTTTAGCGATAATTTCCCTAATCCCTTTGTCTGCATCTTGCTACCTCCTTGCGACCGGTCTAACCAAATAGGCTTCAGTATAGAACCTTTGCATATTCTTAAGTGCTTTTTTTGCCTGATCCGTGCGCCTGAAAAGTCCAAACACACTTGGACCCGAACCGCTCATCTGGGCAATGATCGCACCATAATTCATCATTTGTGACTTGATCTGATCGATCTCTCTGTGCTCTACTGCCGTCACCGTCTCCAGTACATTGCCCATATGTTCTGACAGCTTATATACGTTGTCTTCCCTAAGGGTTTTGATCAGCTCTTCAGTACTCGGATGATTCACTACCGTGTCCCATTTCAATGTCTTATAAACATGAATTGTCGAAACACTAAGCGAAGGCTTGACGAGCAGCACCCAATAATCATTTTTCACTTCAATCGGCGTAAGCTTCTCACCGATCCCTTGCGCAAGGGCTGTTCCACCTTGGATGCAGAATGGGATATCGGACCCGATCGCAAGCGAAAGCTCCATCAGCTCCTCATCACTCACCTCGAGATCCTCAAGGCTTCTGATTCCCTTCAATACCGCTGCCGCATTAGATGACCCGCCAGCAAGACCGGCTGCTACAGGTATTCTTTTTTCAATATGGATATCGTATCCGCCTTCGAGGTTGAACTTCTCTTTCATCAGTTGACAAGCCTTATAGGCGATGTTTTCCTCATTGACTGGAATGTAGCTTACAGACGATGTGATTTGAATTCTACCGTCTTTTCTTTTGGTGATGGTCACCAGATCAAAAATACCGATTTCCTGCATCACCATCTCAAGCAGATGGTAGCCGTCTTCTCTCTTGCCGATAACATCAAGCGATAAATTTATTTTTGCATATGCTCTTAGTGTAATCGTATCCACTATTTCACCTCTTATGTACTTTGTATACACTCTATTTTTTATTATAAACCAATTTAATCCCTTCTACCATAGGGATTCCTTTGTTAATTGAACGATCCCACTAAGTTTTTTATGCAAAAAAAAATAAAACCCGCCACATAGTTTATGTGACGAGCCCTATATCTGTTTGATTATGATTGAACGATCACTGTACCGGTTTTTCCTTCGATACCTTCTTCAGCTCTTTCAAGTGAAGTGATCAGTGCCTTTCTTCCTGGTTTTGAAGCCGCGAACGCCATTGCCGCTTGAACCTTAGGAAGCATCGAACCTGGAGCGAAGTGACCTTCTTCAATGTACTGGTTTGCCTCTTCAAGACTTAAAGAGCTTAACCATTTTTCATTTTCCTTACCGAAGTTGATCGCAACCTGGTCGACTGCAGTTAAGATGATCAGGTAATCCGCGTCAAGAATCTCTGCAAGTTTCGCACTTGCGAAGTCCTTATCGATAACCGCAGGAACACCGATCAGTTTATTCCCTTCAGCAATTACAGGAATTCCGCCGCCGCCGACAGAGATAACCACGTGACCATGGTCGACAAGCGCTTTAACCGTCTCTTTTTCTGCGACATCCACAGGTTTTGGTGAAGCGACTACTCTTCTCCAGCCTCTGCCTGAATCCTCTTTCATCTGGTATCCTTTAGTCTCGATAAGCATTTTAGCTTCTTCTTCCGAGTAGAAGGCACCGATAGGTTTTGTAGGATTTTGGAATGCTTGGTCATCCTTATCGACAATCACTTGTGTGATGACGGTGGCAACCGGTACATTCAAGCCTCTATTTAACAGTTCTTCCCTGATTGCATTTTGCAGGTGGTATCCGATGTAGCCTTGGCTCATCGCGCCACATTCAGGGAATGGCATTTCAGGAGTCTTCGCCTCTGAATTTGCAGAAGTGGACATCGCAAGGTTTATCATGCCTACTTGAGGACCGTTACCATGTGCAAGAATTACTTCATGACCATGTTCGATCAGATCAACAATCGGTTTTGCAGTGTTGAGTACCAAACTTAATTGTTCTTCAGGAGTATTGCCTAAGGCGTTACCACCAAGAGCGACAACAATTTTGTCTTTCATTTTCATTTTTTCCACCCCGATATCAGTCGTTTTATGGTTTTTTAAGCTAGAAATAGCGCTATGCGACTTAGGCACAGCGCTATACTCTATTCAGTTGATTTTATAAGTTACCGATTGACGCAACCATTACCGCTTTGATTGTGTGCATTCTGTTTTCTGCTTCGTCAAAGACTACTGAATGTTTGCTTCTGAATACTTCATCCGTTACTTCCATCGCTTCGATTCCGAATTTTTGGAAGATATCCTCACCAACTTCTGTCATTCTATCGTGGAATGCAGGCAAGCAGTGCATGAAGATCACATCGTCGTTTTCAGTTTTCTTGATCATGTCCATGTTTACTTGGTAAGGCATCAACTGCTTGATTCTTTCCTCAAACATGTGCTCTTCGCCCATCGATACCCAAACGTCTGTGTAGATTGCATCAGCGCCTTTTACATCATCAACGTTCTCAGTAAGCGTGATCGAACCGCCAGTCGCTTTACATACTTCATTCATTTCCGCTACAAGAGCTTCTTCTGGGAACAATTCTTTTGGAGCAAGAGCCACAAAGTTCATACCCATTTTAGCAGCGCCGATCATCAGTGAGTTACCCATGTTGTTTCTAGCGTCACCGACATAGACGAATTTAACTTTGTTTAACGGCTTGTTCACATGTTCCATCACTGTCAAGAAGTCAGCAAGGATCTGTGTTGGATGGTAAAGGTCAGTAAGACCGTTCCAGATCGGTACACCTGCATATTTAGCAAGTTCTTCCACTGTTTCTTGTTTGAATCCACGGAACTCGATACCGTCGTAGAATCTGCCAAGTACTTTAGCAGTGTCTTCAATCGACTCTTTTTTACCCATTTGGCTATTTGTAAGGAATGTCACGTTAGCGCCTTCATCAAAAGCCGCAACTTCAAAAGCACAACGTGTTCTTGTAGATGCTTTTTCGAACAACAATACGATGTTTCTTCCTTCTAATAAGTTTCCTTTGATACCCGCTCTCTTTTTCGCTTTTAAATCAGCAGAAAGTTGAAGCAAGTATTTAATTTCTTCTGGTGTGAAATCCTTCAATGTGATTAAGTTTCTGTTTCTCAAATTTACTGGCATTTTACATCCTCCTAGAATTTTAAGTAGGCCAAGGCCTTATAATCTATTGATGACTGCACAAGGCAGTTCAAAACAAGTTTAAACCTTTGTGTTACTCCAAAGTCAATGATAGTCTCTGATTTTAGAACTTGATACCTTATTATAGCAGTTCCCTATACAGCGGCATAGACATACACCTAGGACCGCCTCTGCCACGCGAAAGTTCGCTTGAAGGCATGATATGTAGCTTGACGCCAGACTCAGTCAGCAGCTTGTTGGTAACGTGATTTCTTGAATATACGATTACTTCCCCTGGAGCTATCGCAAGGGTGTTTGATCCGTCGTTCCACTGCTCACGGCCGGCATCTATCGCATTTCCGCCACCACATCTGATCAGCTCCACATCGTCTACCTCAAGATATTTCGACAGGACATCCTTCAGTTCCAAGGTTTCCTCTTCGATATCAAGCTTGCCGTTTTGACCTTTTCTGATCGAGTAGACCGTAAGCGGTCCTTCGATTTCCGGGTGAATCGTGAACTTGTTGTAATCCACCATTGTGAATACGGTATCAAGATGCATGAAGGCTCTTTTTTTAGGAATATCAAACGCGAGTATCACCTCGAACTTCTGACCGTCTGCGAAGATGTTCTTCGCAAACTCGTCGATCGCAGCGGCATCTGTTCTTTCAGATACGCCTATGGCAACGACTTTGTTGGAAAGTACAAGCTGATCTCCACCCTCGATGGAATACTTATAGGTTCTATCATACCATTTAGGTACTTTAATATCCTTGTAATCATCATGATGGTCGAACACGTACTTTGCAAATAGGGTTTCCCTATTTCTTGTTACGGTTCTCATGTGGTTCAAGGAGATCCCTGTACCGATCGATGAGAACGGATCTCTAGTAAAATAAAGATTCGGCATCGGATCAACGACAAACGGGTAATTGGAAGCAACCATATCCGCAAGAGTCGTCTTTTCATAATTCGTGATTTCTTCTTTTCGGATACCTTCCATCATTTTATCAATCAAGGCCCTGTTGTCATCGAAGTTTAAAAAATAGTCTTTGACGCTCGACTTGAGATGATGGCTTTTAATGCTCGTTTCAGAAATGAACTCATCAATAAGAGCCCTTTTCACACCTTCATCCGCAATAGCCTCTGCAGCCAAGTTTTCAAGATAAACGACATCAACTCCGTTGTTTTTAAAGATATCGGCAAAAGCATCATGCTCTTCCCTTGCGACCTCAAGATACGGAATGTCGTCGAACAGCAATCTGTCCATTAAATCTGGTGTTAAATTTTCAATTTCTTTGCCCGGACGGTGTAGCATAACCTTTTTCAGTTGTCCGATTTCGGAATAAACTTGAATCCCTGTAACGCTTTTCATATCGACACCTCAATCTGGTAAACATTTGAATTTTATGCACTCGATCTGTACTAATTTAAAGTATACACATAAGATGTAATCAAAGCAAACCATTAATTTACAACAGATTTAGAGTTTTTTTGAATGTTTATGAGAATTCTGAATATTCATGCCGTGAATAAAGTGGCATAATATGTAAATATCCGTCTAACACCTAATAAGCCTGTGCAATCAATCTGCAAACGTTTTCAGGGGATGTATTTTTATAAGTCAAAAAGTATAAGCAAGCTTATAAAAAAATACAAAAAAAAATTAGGCATAGCCTAATTTATCAATTTACTGCAGCGGTAACTGTTGTTTCTGATGTACAAAGTGTCACTTCGACAGTTTCTGTCAATACGTCTGAATAGCTGAATGATACTTTTCTCTGCGACATCATGCCATCGTCAATCCTTACAACGAAAACATTTGGATATGCTTCCTCAAGAACGCCTTCTCTAACTTTAACTTTTTTTCTGCCCTTGTTTGTTCTTAGTACTACTTTTTCTCCGATACACCCTTCAATAGTTTTACGGATTTCACTTAAAGTTTCCCTAGTTGCCATAAGAACACCACCCCACATAGTTTTTTACATCCTCTAAATGATAACATCATGGCAACTAAAAGTCAATTATTATACATAACTAGCGTTTTTTTGTCAATAGCTTTAGCTAAAATCAAACTATTCTGGTCTTTTCGACATTTCAGTCAACAGTCGCTCAAAAAGTTGGTCTTCATCTATATATAGCGCAACAAACCATTCGATCAGCGACAGGTTGATCAGCTCCTCATCAATCAGATCTCCCAGGTAGTAGTCCTTGTCCTCCTGCTGGATAAGATCAAACAACTTGGCACGTTCGGCTTTTGTCAGTCTTACCTGCGGTTTGAAGTCACACTGCCTGATCGCATGTTCTAGTACTTCCTCGCTGACGGCTATACCGTATTCCTCACGTAAAAAATGCTTGGCCTCTTGGTTTTGCTTCAGTACAAGCTCTACCCTACCGCTTTGCTCAGCGGCCTCCTGATGTCCGAACAACCGGCAAGTAAGGGGTCTGACCTCATATACAGTGCATCTGTTGTCTTTTAGGAAGATACAAGGTTGCACTTTCACATACTGATTCATATACCAGTTTTCCACAGTGGAGACTGTTTCCTTGATACGATCCTCCTTTTGAAGGAAGTCGAGGATATTTAAAAACTCACATGCGCTGAGCCCTACATTGTCGTAGCAGCATTTACCGCAGCTACTGCATGTCCCGCCTGTTATCACGGAGTAGATTCTATTCAGTTCACTTTTCGTATCCATATCGTTAAATCGTTTCAGTGCCTGCTTTAACATTGCGTGCTCCTTTGCTATACTGTTAAAAAGGGGGTTGATTTCATGTGGCAAGTCATTGGAAAAACCTATTCCGCTGAGACAGTAAAAGTACGGGAATACCTTGATGCCAAAGGCATCCTTTATGACTATATCGATCTCGACGAAGAACCGGACTGGATGGTCTGGTTTAAGGCAAATCGAATCATCGCGATTCCCGCGGTTAGAGTGAAGGGCCATTTTAGTGTAGGATTCGATCTTGCGGCGATCGATCAGTTGATCGCGGCGTTTCAAAAGGATTAACAAAAGATTACAAAACGATGACACAAGGCTGTCGCATCCACATTCATGATATACTCTAGTCAAACATGACAGGAGGTGCGACATGGAAATGTTAGTGATCGTTCTGCTGGTGGGACTCTACGTCGCACTTGATCAGGATACGGCAGAGCAAAAACAGCATAAAACGCAAGTATAAAAGACGACGTTGTCAAATGGCCAATCGCCAAAGAATAGAACGTGGTCTTTTTTATTGCCCGTATTTCAATAGAATCGCGGCAACTAGGGTCAGTATCACAGAAAAGAAGAGTAGATAATACCCGTTTCTTCTTCGTCCTGTCAGTACGAACTTCAACCCGGTGGCTGCTGTGTAAAAGATGATCAGGAATATCACTAGCCAGTTCGTATCCAGAGGGTAGGCGCCTAACTTGAACAATCTAAAGAAGCCCTCTCCAAGTACACCTATAAGCCCCAATATTCCAACCGCCAAAGTAGCGACGTTGATTCGATGAATCGTTTTGTCACCCATACCTACATCCCCCCTTTATCGGCAATCACCATTGCAACTGCACTCATGGCGATTATCAAAGATGGTTTTATCATATCAGACCCCCAATTCAAGGTCAACAAAGCGGTCGTTCGGTTTCAGAAATGATTTCAAGGGTATAAATGCAATAAGGGTAAGTGTGTCAAAGAGGCGATGACCATGTTAAATTCCGTAACGTCCTATGGATATTATGCAAACATTATCAAGCAGCTGGATAAGGCTTTTCCTGCATATGAATCCCAGACCAACAGTCTTTTTAATTCGGTTGTTGCAGCTAGATATATGCCGCAAATTGTGAAAGACACCTTGAATAGCTTCAATTCCTATATGAAGATAGCTACAAAGGGCTTGAATGCACTGGCTAACGCAGCAAGTTTTGACGAATCTTCACTACTGACTGCCACAAAAGCATCTGAGCCATCCGAAAATTCAATTGCCATTGGCTTTTCCACAATGGAAGTAGCCAGCGATCAACTCGATCAGAGTGACTTTCTGAATCCGGGCGCCTTGGATTTTCAAAGCGACGTTTCAGCGCTAACCTTTAATCAGGGCGATGAAACCACCGATATCGAAGTTGATCTGACACAAGCCGATACCAATGAGGATGCGCTCAGAACCATTGCACGGGAAGTCAACAAGACTGGCTCCTTTAAGGCAAAACTAGTCTATGCCGATGAAGGTATCAGACTACAGCTATCTTCCACAGCAAAAGGCAAAAGCAGCGAATTTGAAGTGACTGGTACTTTCACCAAACCGCTCAACTTAAACCGTCTTGCAGGCGCAAGTAACACAAGGATCACCTATTTAGGAGATGAATACACTTCGGACACAAATAAAGTTCAGTTGGAAATCGCGGGAGAAGGCGTTGAAATCAGCCTGACCGAAGAGGATATCGGCTTCAACCGATATGAGATCACACTAAAAGAAGAAGTGCTTGAGAGGACTAAAAACCTGATAGAGCGATCACGTGATAGCCTCCAACTTTTTGAAAAAAACCGAAGCCTGCAAATAAACAAGTCAGTAAAAGCGTTGAGCATGGACCTGCAAAGAATTTCCTCAGCTAGTGGCAATCCAAACGAAGATAGGGTACAATTAGAAGACCGGAGCATCGAACGGTTATCAAAGGAAACCCCTTTGGATTTGTCCCGTTCGATCAAAGCACTAAAAAGTAGCGCGATATCCTTCGCCAAAACTTCAGAGCCCGAACTTGCACGACTGGCAATTGAGCAGATAACAAGGGATAGTGCGAAAACCCCGGATTATGCCGGCAACCAATATCGAATGAGTGTACAATCCGGAACACTATTCGATTTGATTCTTTAGGCGTTACTAGGAGGACTTTAGTGGATCAGACAGATTATAGAATACTGGAAATCATGCAAGGCAGCGGCCGCATATCGATGAAAGATCTAGGGCAGAAAGTAGGATTGACTGCTCCAGCTGTATCGGAACGCGTTAAAAAAATGGAAGACTCAGGGATAATTGCAGGTTACAAAGCGATGATTGATTTTTCAAAACTCGGCAAAACCGTAAGTGCATTTATCGACATCAGTATGGCATCAGAGTCGTATAACAAGTTCCTGAAATTTGCTACAGAAAGCGACTTGATCGTTGAATGTCACCACGTCACAGGTGGCGACAGCTTAATCATCAAAGTCCTTGTAGACAACATTTCTGAACTCGAAGCGATGATTGATGAGATTAAACAGTTTGCAAAAACAAACACCTCGATCATTTTATCGAGCCCGATCGCCAATAAAGTGATCGAATTTGACTAGACGCATTTACCCTAATATGACAAAACTGAAATGACGGCCTTTCGGCCGTCATTTTTTAGTTATGTTAAAGTCTTGTGAGCATCAGCATGCTGTAACCATATACTTGATAGGTAAGCATCAACGCCGCCAAATCGACCACCGCGAAGAAAGCATAGGTATAATGTTCAGAATCAAGTTCGTGATGTTTCCTGTAATTGAAGGTTGCTACTGCGACAATCAGCGAAGTAAGGACGAGTACACCGGCAACCAAGGCGCCGTTTCCGAAAAACTGCTCGAACATGATACTCAAACTTTCAGGTTCCATCAGGACCATCACATAATACAATTTGATCGCCACATGAGCGACCATAACGAAAATCACCGCATATTCACTTTTAAAGCCCTTCTTCCCCTGCAACCAAAGAGATAGGAAAATAAGAAACACACATGGAAGTACGATAATGCTACCCGCATGCATGACCATCAGGAGCGAACCGAAGATTCCCATTATTCCGTTACCCACCATCGTAGTAAGAGACAAATCAAGGCTCGCGTAGCTGTCTTTTACAACCACCTCGTTTGTAGATGCCAGCATGATTGCGGACATCTCATCCTCCACATCGAACCAAACCACGTACTCTTCTCCATCCAGTTCAAAATAAATCGGATTTGTCACCGCCCTGAGCGTCTTGGTCAATGGGTATCTCTCTAGAATATCCTCTCCGTAAATCGACGTCTTTAAGACATTCGATCCGAACTTGGTGCTTCCTGTAATGACCAGCTCCGTTTTTTCCTGCGTTACCCCTTTCACCTGAACCGGCTCATCCGTATAGCCGAACAAACCGCTGTCTTTTCTTATGAGCTCGTTTGTTATTCCGTCCCATATCATCGTAGTGAACCTAGTCGTTTTCTTTTCGGAGCTCTTGAACTTTGAAAATGTCACGGCGATCTTCTGATCAAAGACATCGATGGACTGTGCGTAACCAAGGATGTCGCGTTCGTTAGGCTCTGTCACATCAAACTCCTTGACACGAATGCCATCACTGCCATACACGACAATTTTCGCCTGGTCCAGGTCGCTGATATGCATATAGACAAGAGAATCCTTCTCAGATGCGATCATTTTGGTCTTATAGTTGATTTCACCGGTTTCAATGACAATCCCCTCAGCATCCAGCAACTGATATTCATCCAAGAACTGAAGTAAGATCAAACTGTCAAAAATCTGAATGCTTCTGACATCTCCGTAGCTTCCTTCATAAAGGACCTGATCGAACGCGACCGCTCCATCAAGAGTCAATCCCTTGTGTCTGATCCCTTCTTCGTCGAGCACCAGTACGCGCAGCAAGCTTCCCGTTTCATCCCAGTGTGCAGCCACCTTCACGATATCAGACCCGAAGTCGGCAAGTGATAGTACTTCACTAGTTTCAGCTTTAGGAGACGAATGAATCAGATGAAATGAATCATGTTTAATAAAGTACGTGTAAAATCCGTCTGATGCAGGCAATATGCCAAGGCGTCTTTTCATATATCCGTCTACTTCATCCGCAATCATAACATGATGGCTCCAGTTTTCTGATGGCGGCGTCTTTTTCACTTCATACAACCTTGAAACATACACACTAAACATTGCAGATAACAAAATAACGATTACAATTTTCCAATATCTTTTTTTCATAATACCCCCTAGTATTCTTCCTCATACCTATTATAGTTAAAATTACCTGAATGTGCACACAAAAAAACAGGTCAAGGGGCTTTATTCCCCTGACCTGTCGCTCAATTTACTTTTTAGCGATCTCCGAAACGCTTGCAACAAGCGATGCGAGATTTTGCATTTCTGACGGGATAATCAGCTTAGTGGACTGGCCGTCTGCGACTTTGACGAGTGCCTCAAAACTCTTAAGGGCAAGCACGCCTTCATTCGGTGCAGAAGCCTTAATGAATTCGATACCTTCTGCTGTAGCCTTTTGAATCGACTTGATCGCTTCTGCCTGACCTTCTGCGATTTTAATCGCAGCGATCTTTTCACCTTCGGCAGATAAGATAGCAGACTGTTTTTCACCTTCCGCTCTTAGGATTCTTGCTTCTCTTTCACCTTCGGCAGTTAGGATCGCAGCCTTTTTCATACCTTCGGCTTCAAGTATCGCACGTCTTCTTTCACGTTCGGCACGCATTTGCTTTTCCATCGCTTCCTGGATGTCTCTTGGAGGCAAGATGTTCTTCACTTCTACACGGTTTACCTTGATTCCCCATGGATCGGTTGCTTCATCAAGAATCGCGCGCATCTGTCCGTTGATAAGGTCACGAGAAGTGAGCGATTCGTCCAGCTCGAGTTGACCTATGATATTACGAAGTGTCGTCGCTGTCAAATTCTCGATTGCGACAATCGGTCTTCCCACACCATAAGTAAATAGTTTCGGATCCGTCACCTGATAATAGACAACCGTATCGATCTGCATCATGACGTTGTCCTTTGTAATAACCGGTTGTGGTGGAAAATCGACTACCTGTTCTTTCAAAGAAACTTTAGTCCTTACCCTATCTAAAAATGGAATTTTCAAATGAAGACCCACAGCCCAAGTTCCCATATATCCACCAAGACGCTCAATTACATAAGCGTTCGATTGAGGAACAATTCGGATATTTACAATTACTAATACGATTAAAAATAAAATTACTACAATAAAAATTCCAAAGCCTAACATCTTAATCCTCCCATTCTGTTCTTTCGCTAACGACTAACTTGACACCTTCAATCGCTTCAACTATAACTTCCTGACCTTGTGCGATAGTCGCATCTGAGATACTTTTCGCAGTCCATACTTGTCCGCCAAGCCTTACTTGACCGTAGTTGTGTTCTGTGATCTCATTCACCACAACACCTTTTTTTCCGATCAGGCTATCCACATTGGTTTTTACACTGCCCACTTTCATGTATTTGACAACAAGCGGTCGTGTGATAAGCAAGAACAGTATCGAGCTGACGATGAACGAAACCACCTGCACATATACATTGAATCCTATCCATGTCATAAACAGGGCGACTAGCGCTCCTGCAGCGAACCATATCGTTGTCAGTCCGAGGGTGGCACCTTCGATTACTGCAAATAGAATCGCTAAGACTGTCCAAATAATTGCCCAACTCATATCTCCACCTCCTTTTATACTCTTATAGTAGCATAACGAAACCTCCTTTGCTTTAAAATCGGCATGGAAATGACTGTACAGGTACGAAAATGCAATCCCCTACGAAAAATATCATTGCAGCATAAAAAAACATCTGGTTTTAGTGTACAATAAACTTATCGATATACAAAATTTGGAGACTGTTTATGAGAAAAGCACCTATTTCAATGACACTTTACTTTAGCGGACTTACCATCGCGATTATCGCCCTCATCTACCTATTGACCGAGTTGATAGAAGGCCCCAATATTTGGGCTCTGAGAACCATGGTTGTCCTTTCAATCGCAAACTTCACTTTTTTGATGGTCCGATTCAAAAAGGTGAGTACCACACAGGAAAAAACGCAGCTGGAACTTCAGAAACTAAGCCATATCTCCGATGAGATCATTTACTATAGGCAGCACAGACACGATATCAAGAACCACCTGATTGTCATGTACGAGCTTGCAAATTCGGGTAAGGTCGAGTCCTTGATCGACTATGCGAAAAACCTGATCGATAAGACCACTCATGCCTTTGTAGAATGCCAGACCGGTTCGAACGAACTCGATGTGCTCCTATACAGTAAGATCGACATCGCTAGGGAAACAGGTATCGACATCCAGATCGATCTTGACTGCACGCTTCAGTTAAGCCCTAAAAGAACCATCGACCTGATCTCCATCTTTTCCAACATCATCGATAACGCGATTGAGGCTACACTTGCCATCGAAGTCGCAAGTGAACGAACCATTCAGATATCACTGACAGAAGATCCCATAAACGCGACCATTGTCATCACCAACAGTTTTAGCCCAAGAAAGCTCATCGAGCCGGATAGGGTTTTTGAAAAAGGATATAGCACAAAAATGGAATCCGGCAACCAAGGGCTCGGTTTATCCATCGTATCAAGAATTGTAAAGTCGCTTGAAGGGGATATCCACCTTGAAATCTTCAATGGTATCTTCTTTCAGCTGAAAATCAATCTACCAAAACATAACCTGAGCTGATAATTCTGATTACCACGGTAAAATTGAGGTAAATATTAAACACGAATTATCGGAAAGGAGTTCTTATGAAACAGCAATATAGATTTTGGTTGAATAGTCTTCTTCTTGCAGTGCTGATCTTCCTATTCTTAGCGGTCGCTGAATGGCTTATCGGGAATCCTAACTTCATTTCAAGAGCGATCTCCATCCTTGTAGCGGTCCTCATTTATCGGTTCATCATGTTTTATCGACTAAAGGACAGGCTGAGGAAGCTTTTCAGCTCCATCTCCGACCACAACAAACAGTCAAGCGACCACCCTTTGGGATTTTCATTCGACGAACTTTTTATCCATAACCTCGACGCCATGGAACAGCACCTGCTTTCACTCTTTGAAAAGACACACGATCTGAAAAGCGACCAGGTAGAAATGATCAGTGAACTGGAACGTCTTGCAGAAGTAAGAGATGCCATGTTTAAGATCAGTACGAGTATTCTGATGTCTGATGACGAGGATGAGCTATATGACAGCATCGTTGAAAATGCGATAAAAGCCGTCAAAAACGCTTCCCACGGTTCACTCGCTAAGTTAAGCGACCAGAACATCATGAGGTTTCTATCCGTCCACGGTTATAATGAAGCGATCAAAAACATTCCTATCGACCTGAAAAAGACCTTTCTTTGGATCGAGGAAAAAGGACAGATAGACCGTTCAGTCATTATCAACGATATTCTCGCCTTCAATAAGGCCAACTTCACCGATGAGGAGTATAACCGTTTCGTCCATGACCACCCTTCGGATATCCAATCCGCGATAAGCTCTCCCATCATCGTCGACGGAAGGATCTACGGTATGATCAATGTCGATAGCGGTATCAAGAACGCCTTTAAGGAACGAGACATCGCCATTATGGAGTATTTCTCAAAACAGGTAGCCATTCTCTTTAAAAACAAGGAGCTAATGAAAAAAACAAATTATCTTTCGAGGTTTGACACGCTGACAGGCGTCTACAACCGTAATTATTTTGAAGAGGTCTTCTCAAACCACATAAAAAAAGCACTCAGGTACAACGAGGAGTTCTGCATAATCAAAATCGACGTCGCAGGTCTTAGCTCTATCAACGACTCTTTCGGTCAGAGCGCAGGCGACCAGGTACTCAAACACATCGCCCAACTGCTTCGCGCCCAGATTAGGGATTCAGACCTTTTGGCACGACTTGGCGGCGATCAGTTCATCATGGTATTCTTCGGTAGCGATTTCGAAGGAGCACGGTCAAAAGTAATCCATATGAAAGAACTGCTCTCACTAGACACCGTCGTCTATAAAGAGGAAAAGCTAGTCGCCGATTTTCATTTTTCAATCGCCCACTGCCCTTTGGACGGCAAGACCTATGACGATCTTATCAGAAGAGCTGACGAACGTCTGCGACTTGCAAAAAAAGAAAGAAACGACTAAAATAAAACTAACCGGTCTGTCACAAAATGGCAGACCGATTTTAGGTTAATAGGAGGAATTTAAATGCAACATTATTGGGATTTAACATCGATCTATCCAGGTTTCGATTCGGACGAGTACAAAAACGACCTGTCTTCTCTACTCGAGAACATCGAAAAGCTTTCTACGCTTAATTTTACAGAGGGATTCACAGTTACTGCAGAGTCCTTTATCAACCAGTTGAACGGGATCATGACGCTTCTTTATCCACTTAGCGGCTATGCGAGTCTGACCTTCTCTACGGATACTACTAACGAAACAGCACTTAAGTATATGAACAAAATGGAAGAAGTCGGATCGCTGCTTACGGCACCGGTTGTTCGTTTTCAAAAAAGGCTTGCGGAATTTTCTGTTGAAGATATCAAAAACAGCGATTCAGAAGTTGTCAAAGTTCACGAGTTCTATTT
Organism: Fusibacter sp. A1; assembly: GCF_004125825.1. Classification (NCBI taxonomy): domain Bacteria; kingdom Bacillati; phylum Bacillota; class Clostridia; order Eubacteriales; family Fusibacteraceae; genus Fusibacter; species Fusibacter sp. A1. The sequence goes on from NZ_QQWI01000003.1 coordinate 299,986, forward strand.
AACGGAGCTACACAC